>JAEXBU010000017.1 GCA_023393815.1 Bacillota bacterium
CTGAAGCACACCGCGGGTTCGCAGAGCGTCGTAACTGGAAAGCAACTCTTCTTTAAAGCGAGATACGCCGGATTCCGTCTTCTCGAAAAAAAGGAACAGATCCTTGTCCTTAAAAATTTCCGGCGCGACTTTTTCGTAACTTTTTTCCAAGAGAGCGCGGGCCTCCCCTTCGGACAATTGCTCCATGCCGTCCAAGATATTCCCTTCCACAGCGTAAATGGTGAGTAGATAACGGCAAAACCCGTCGATGGTTTTCACCACAAGCCGGTCCGTCTCTTCCTCCGAAAGGACGGCCGCCATGCGCATGGCCATTTCCTCGGCGGCCCGATTGGTAAAGGTTATGGCCAACACGTCGTCGTCCGTCTCCGACAAAATCGCCTTCACCCGCTCTGTCAACACTTTCGTCTTTCCCGCACCGGCTCCGGCGGTGAGGAATACGGAACGATCGTAAGACTCCACAGCCTTTCGCTGCTGTTTATCCAGCTGTGTCACGATGTTTCTCCTTTCTGCAGAGATCCCCAAAGGGACAGTAGACGCAGTGTGTTTCTTTTGCCGGCATCGGCGGAAAATGACCTCTTCGGATTTGTTCGAGAACCGCAGCCAAGGCGTCCTCCGCCCCTTCCAAAAAACGGTCGAAGGCGTCTCCGTCGTACTTCCTCTCTTTCTTCAACCCCTTGTAGCCACCGGCCCGGTCGGTGTCCCGCACCATAACCGACGCCCGCGCCTCTTCCACGGATACGTATTCGAGCGACGCCGGCCGATTGCCCATGTACCGCCGAGCCAAGGCGTACAAACTTAGTTGCATGACTTTATAGTCGGCCACGTCTTTGTACTCCGGCAGTCCTTTGGACTTATAGTCGATTAGAACTTCCTCTCCCTCCGAATTTTTATCGACGCGATCGATCACGCCGTGAATGGCCACGCCGTGAAAGGGATAGGTAAAGGCCGTCTCGAAGGCAATCGGGCGATAGGCACCGTTTTTCCCTTCATCGGCCAAGCGCCCTTCTTCCGATTCGACGGCGGCCAGGAGTGCCTGAGCCATTTCTTTTTTCTCCCACTCCCGCAAGTACGGCGGCCGTACATCTCGTATCTTTTCGTCGTAGCCCTCTTCCACGAAAGCCCTCAGGTCGTCTTTACGCAAGCGATCGGAAAAATAGCGTTCCATGGCGCGGTGGTACAAGCTGCCCTTCGCCATGGCAACACGCCCTTCCTCTTCCGGTGAAAACAGCCCCAATACGTTTTCGGCAAAGTAGCGAAAGGGGCAACGAAGATAGGCATCAACGGCCGACGGCGAGATTCCCTTTTCCACAAGCGCGACTTTTTGCGCGGCGGCCGACTCTTCGGAAAAATCTTCCTCCGCCGTCTCAAGATCCCAAGCCCTCTCGTAGACTTCGCCTGCAACATCTAAATTCACCGAAGGATAGGCGTTTTTTACGGACGAAAAAAACGGCGCCGCTTCTCCGTCCCCTACTTTATAGATCGCCGATTTTTTCGCCGCCTCCATTAAATGAATAAGGCGCGCGGTTTCGTCGTCGCCTTGGAAGAAATCCCGATAAAGGCCTGCCGCCGCGACTTCTTTTGCGAGGGAACGATTCATCAAGCTATCTTCTTTTTTCTCCCGCTTTGCTCCGCCGTCCGAAGAAGCGAAAAGAAACAAGTCATAAGTCCCACCGTAGGCTTCGTCCAAGGAAGACACCTCCACCCCGCCGGTCGCCTCTTTTTCCATAGGATCCAAGAGAATCGACTCGAATTCCTCGCCGGACAAGATCCCATAGTCTCCATATGTCGCGGCGAGCGCCTCCCCGACAACCTGCGCGTCCTCCTCCTGAAACATCCGCGCCGACTCCTCGGTACGCCGAGCAAAAACCTCCCAACTGTCACGCGCTTCCTTATGCCACTTTTCGAGCATCGCCTTATTGGCCACGAGCAAATCCTTTTTCTCCTCGCTTAAATCGCAGGGCAAGTGATAAAAATCCACCTCGTCCAAGGTTTCCGCGTGAAGAGATTCCAGCGCATCCGCCAAAACCCTGCCGCCGTCCACAGACGCCTCTTTCTGTCGCAAATAGGCGCAGGCGGACGCCACATCGTCGCCTCGTCTCCACAAAAGACGCAATTCGTACAGGGCTTCTTCCGTCATTTTATACCGCGTAGATGCTACGGTCACACCAACCGCCTGCAGATGCTCTACCGCCGCTTTTCGATCGCCACCGTCCCTTAGAACCACGCCGATGCTCGCATCCGGTGTTTCCGTTAATGTTTCGGTTACTTTCTTAACCATATGCCGCAAGGCGCGCTCCCCATCCAAGGTTTCGTAAGCCGTCACCTGTGATAATCCCTTCGGCATTTCCGCTTCCCCTGACGCGGGATAAATCGCCGTTACCGTACAGACCTCGTCCAACTTTTCCAGCAAAAGACGATGGCGCTCCGCAAAGTGCGTAAAGCCCATTACCACGTAGTCGCCTTTTCTGTACACTTCGGCGTCCATGGCCTCGCGAAAGACCATGCCTTCCGTGATACAATCCGTCGCATCCACGGCCTCTTTGTAAAGGGACAATAGACGAGGCGTCTCCTTCCGCCACGTATAAGGCAAATCCTCCTCATACACCGAAAGATAGGCCATTTGATCACACCACTGAAATAGGCGGCGTACTTTTTCCATAGTACGCAACGTCGAAAAAACCGTGTCTCCTTCGGCCAAAAGCCTTCGAAAAACATACACCGCCCGCCACTGATTGCGAGGTGCCATCATGGCGAGATCGGCCAAAAGATCGTCGAAGGTAAAAAAGTTCACGCCCAAAAACCCCACGCCGCCGGCGACGGCCTTTTTGCCTCGCGCAATCCACTTCCTGTTCGGCATAATAAAGGTGACCCCCGGACGCGCCAGACGACCGAACGCCTCTTCTGCGGCGGAATCATAGATGATTTTCACAGGTCCTCCCTTCTTTTTTCGCAAGCAACACGGCACCGATCATGCCGCCGTCGTTTCTAAAGTGGGCGAGATCGATGGGGGCGCGAATATTGTCGTTTCCCCTTTCGAGCATGGCACGGCGCACGTGAACTGTAATCCGCGGCGCATACGTTGCCATGCCTCCGCCGATCACAATGACCGAGGGATTTAACACGGATTCCAGCCCGATGAAATAATCCGCCAAACCCAAAACGTAGTTCGTCGCCTTTTCGTCACCGGAGTCCAAAAAGGTGTCGCCGTCGTCGAAGCCGGCCTCTTTCATTCGCTTGTAAAAAGCCTTAGCGCTGTAATATACTTCAGCACAACCTCTTTGCCCGCAGGCGCAAGGGTCGCCCCCTTCTCTTACGATCATATGTCCGATTTCCATAGCCGATCCGCGACTTCCTAAAAACAGGCGGCCGCCGGTATAAAAGGCGCCGCCGATCCCCGTGCCGATCCCCACGTAGAGGACGTCCTCCTCCGTGCGACAAGTCATTTCAGCGACGAGGGCGCAGTTTACGTCGTTTTCCAACGCGTCCACGCGCACCCCCTTTCTCTTTAAGGCTTCGCCCAGGGGAAAACCGCGCCAACTCGAAATATTTCCCCCGAGATCCGAAAGAGCCAAGCGCTGCCGATCCACGGTTCCCGCCGTGGCGATACCGAAGCGGCCGTAGGTTATATCTTTCATCATGGAATAAATAACCTCGACTACTTGATTCGGATCCTTTGGCGTGGGCTTTCGTCGTACGTGCAAAAGACGGCCCCCTTCGTCAAACAGGCCAAGTTTCATTTCCGTACCGCCAATGTCCAGCCCTACGTCATACATGGAGACTCTCCCGAATTCGCTGAAATTTTCCCTTCGGCTCCGAGATCAATACCTGCTCCGATACGTCGGGAAAGACTTCGGTCTTAGGGAAGACGAGCTTGTACGCGTGAAGCAACTGGTGGTGCAAGTCGCCGAAACGCTTCGACGGATGGCCGTACTTCCTGTCTCCGAGGATGGGGTGTCCGATGGAGGCCAGCTGTTGGCGAATTTGATGGGTGCGCCCGGTTATGAGCTCCGCCTCCACCAAAGTATAGTTTCCACAAGAGCGTATGGGTCGGTAGATGCCCACGGCCTCCTTGCCTGCCTCTCCTTCTACGACGCGGTTTTTGCCCCCGTCTTTTTCCAGGCGATTTTCCACCTTCTTTTCCCAATCCATAACTCCTTCCACGAT
Source organism: Bacillota bacterium (assembly GCA_023393815.1). Taxonomy (GTDB): domain Bacteria; phylum Bacillota; class Clostridia; order Tissierellales; family Peptoniphilaceae; genus Aedoeadaptatus. Next base: position 4,165 of record JAEXBU010000017.1, read on the forward strand.
GGTCATGTAATATTTCTTCACATCCCGGTTTCGAATCCACATATTCGCCGCTCGAAGCCCTGCCGCCGTCTTCGCCCCCAAAATCAAACCGCTAGTGTTTCTGTCCAGGCGGTTACAAATCGAGGGGACAAAGGTTCTCTCCTCTCGCGGATTATAGCTTTTCGTGTGGATCAAATAGGCGAGCATATCGTCCACCATATTGCGCTCGTAGGCCTTGCCCGTGCCGTGACTCAACACGCCCACGGGCTTATCCATGATAATAAAATCCTTCGATTCAAAGACAATCGAGGGAAATTTTCCCCTCACCGACTTTGGCGTCTTCGAAAACTTGGCCAGTGTCTCTTCCGAAAAATAGATTTCTACCGTATCCCCTAGGGCAAGCGTCTCTTCTTCTTTTGCTTTCTTTCCATTGACCGTAATATTTTTCTTACGAATAGATTTATAAATTAGCGATGCCTTGGCATTGGGCAGCAGCTTCTTCACGTAGCGGTCCAAACGCATCCCCGCGTCGTTTGTGTCAATTTTGTTAGAGATCACGAGAGCCCCTCTTTCTTCCCTATTCCTGTGATATAATAAGTCCATTATAATGATTATATCGAAATCCACAGGAAAGAGAGAAGAGGCAGCATGAAATTTAACGGAAGAGTTTCGAAAGCGTTCGTAAACTTTTTGCGCCTAATCGTCGTCTTACTGGTCGTTCTCGTCTTGCTCTTCATCATCAAGTGGCGGATGAACCACCTGTTCAGCATGATGACGCCGGAAGAGCGAAAAGACACGAGCATTACCGAGGAAATTCGCTCCTCGAAAGAACAAATTGGAAAAATCTCCAGCGTCGCCAAAGACGCATCGGAAAAGACCACCTTGCTAAAAATCGAAGCCACCGATGCGGACTCCGTGGCCAAGCGGTTGAAAGAAGTAGGTCTGATAAACGACGCCGCGGCATTTAGCAACATGGCCAAGCGCTCCGGCATGGCTCGCTACATTACCGAAGGGAGTTACGAAATTCCTGAAGGGGCCAGCTCCGAAACAATTTTAAAAAAGCTCACGGAAACGGGACTTCAAAAGGCTACCCGCACGGTCACCATCGAAATCCCCGAAGGAGCCACGGATGAAACCATCGCCGATGTCGTCATGAAGGAAAACCTAGTTGCCGATCGCGCCACTTTCCTCCAAATGCTTCGCGATGCCGGTGCCGTCCCTCAAATCAAGCCCGGCGGCTACCAAATTCATGCCCCCATTACCGCGACGAATTTACTAAACACCTTAATGAGTCAAAGCGCACCGCAAGCTCCCACACAGGAATAACCGCAACAAAAAACCGCCCGACGGAAATCATCGAGCGGCTTTTTTTATGGAACAAATTCCCGTTATCAATCGTATTGAACGATGCGCTTCGCCACGGCCATTGCAGCGACGCAGCCTTCTCCGCAGGCATTAATGACCTGACGGAACTGCTTGTTTACGATGTCGCCGGCGGCGTAGATGCCGTCTACTGCCGTCATTTGATTTTCATCTACATCGACATACCCATCATGCATTTCCAACAGTCCTTCCAAGAAGGCCGTTTGCGGTCTTACGCCCACGTAAATAAAAACGCCGAGGGGACGATCGCCTTTTTGCACTGTATAGGTCTCCTTTGTTTTGTTATTGTACAGGACGAGGCCTTCGGCTACATTTTCGCCGACGACTTCCTTCAACTCCGTATTCCAAAGCACGGCGATATTTTCGTCTTCCGCGGCCTTCTTCGCCAAGAAGCTTTCGGCGCGAAAGGTATCTCTACGGTGGATGATGGTCACTTTCGCCCCTAAATTGGCGAGATAAAGGGCTTCTTCTACGGCGGAATTGCCACCGCCGACGACGTAGACGTCGCCATCTTGATAAAAGGCTCCGTCACAGGTGGCACAGTAGCTGACTCCCCGAGACACAAAGGTCTCTTCTCCAGGGACGCCGAGGCGATTGGGCTTGGATCCCGTAGCTACGATTACATACTTTCCCTCATAGGTTTCAGTTTCGGTAGTGACGCTCTTTTTATCCCCCTCCACCGTCACGGAAATCACTCGTTCCCGCAGGGTCTTTGCTCCGAAGGATGCCGCCTGCTTCGCCATGCGTAGGCCGATGTCCATGCCCGTATCCTCGGCCAATACGCCGGGAAAATTTTCTAAAGACATACTCAAAGCCATCTGTCCACCGTCCAGCTCTGGTTCCAAAACCAGGGTACTTAAGTGGGCACGACTCGCATAAATCGCGGCGGTAAGCCCTGCCGGTCCGCCGCCGATAATGATTACATCGTACATAAATCCCCATCCCCTTACTTTAAAAGTTCTAAAAGACGGCCCGTGGCTTTCCACTTGACCTGTCTAAGCTCTTCGATATTTTTCGCTCCCACCAAGACCATAATTATCTTTGTCTTATCTATTACATCCTTTAAGTAGGACGAGGTATAATCCACACCGCCATGGACGATATATTTTAAAATCTCGCCGCTAATGGCGCACATATCCGCTCCCAAGATCAGGCACTTCACCAGATCCAGGCCGCTTCGAATACCCCCCGATGCGGTAATGTGGAGATCCTTTTTCCCCAAAGCCACCGCTTCGTGCAGGGCATAGGCCGTGGGGATTCCCCAACCGTAAAGTTCGGTCATATCTGAACTGAAGTAGCGGAGATTTTCCACTTCAAAGAAATTGGTGCCGCCGTAGCCGGAAATGTCCACGTGGCGGATGCCTATATCGTACAATTTTTCAACCACGGAGGCGTCCATGCCGAAACCCACTTCTTTCACCAAGACGGGCACGTCCAGAGCCTCGTTTACGGCGCGAATGCGATCGGTTACGCCTCGAAAATCCCGATCCCCTTCTTCCATAGCCAGCTCTTGCGCCGGATTCAGGTGAATTTGAAGGGCGTCGGCACGAATAATCTCGACGGCTTTTTTCGCTTCCTCAACGGACAGGTTTCCATTCATATTCCCCAGAACGATGCCTTCATCGCCGATGATCTCCCGTACAATTTCAAAGCTTTCGATTGCCTCATCATCTTCCATCGCGATGGTTTCGCTTCCAACAGCCATTGGCAGATCAAATCGCTTGGCGAGTTCCGCCAAATCCGCGTTAATATTTTCCGCAAACTCCGTTCCGCCGGTGATGGCGTTGATCATAAGGGGAAAATGAATTTTCTTTCCCAAATACGTGGTGGACGTGTCGATTTCATCGACAGCCAACTCCGGTAGGGAAATATGGGGTAGGTACATATCGTTAAAGAGCGGATCCCCATGGTAATCCGTCTTTAAATAATTTTCAACGTGTTCTCTTTTTCTATATTTTCTCACTTTCATCCCAGCCTTCACTTTGATGGGTCTATCATACCATCAAATGCTACTCCTCTCAAAGAATTTTATAGTATTTATCAACAAAAAACTATTTTCCCTGAACCGACCACAAAAAAACCGCCCGAAGGCGGCTTTCGATTGCCTTTAGTTGTTGCTACCGGTCGAATGGGTTTGCCTGAAGCGAATCATCTTTTGTACTTCGCCAATGACCAGTGGGATCAGAGCGGAGACGAGAACGATAATCCAGTCTACGACATGCAAGTCGGTCATGTGGAACAGTCTTTCCAAGAAAGGAATATAGAGAACCACGAGGACCAAGGCAAGGGACAACAACACCGCTTGGTTCAAGCGCTTGTTCGTAAAGAAACCCATTTTAAAGAGGGTATCGTCGATACTTCTCGAGGAGAAGGAGCGGAACAATTCACTGAAGACCAAAGTGGAGAAGGCCATGGTTCGGGAATAGACCAAACCGTCCCCCTTGAATCCATGGGTCGTCAGGGCGTAGTAGTAGACGCCCAAAGTGGCTACGGTAATGGCAACGGACTGAATGATCAGGGTAATGGTTACATTCTTGTCCAAAATCGGTTCTTTGGGATCCCGGGGCGGTTCGTGCATCGTTTCTTCTTCCCCTTTTTCCACCCCGAGGGCCAGCGCCGGGAAGGAGTCGGTGACCAAATTCAGCCACAAAAGTTGAATCGGTAAAAAGGGCGTAGGCAAGTTAAAGATGATGGAGAGGAAAACCACCAACACTTCGCCGATGTTACAGCTTAAAAGGAAGGTCACGAATTTTTTAATATTCGCGTAAATAATGCGGCCTTCCTCCACGGCGCTCACGATGGTGGCGAAATTGTCGTCCGTCAAGATGACGTCCGCCGTATTTTTCGCCACGTCGGTACCCGTAATCCCCATAGCGATGCCGATGTCCGCCTTTTTAATGGCCGGGGCATCGTTCACTCCATCGCCGGTCATAGCGGCGATTTCTCCGTTTTCCTTCAGAGCCGTGACAATCTGCACTTTGTTTTCGGGAGATACCCGGGCAAAGACGCGGGCCGTCTTGACGATTTCTCGAATTTCTTCCGGGGTCTTGTCGTTCAACTCTTCCCCCATCATGGCCTGGTCGCCTTCGCGCAAAATACCCAGCTCTTCGGCTATGGCCTTCGCAGTAAGAAGGTAGTCCCCGGTAATCATAACCGGAACAATTCCTGCGTTTCGGCATTCCTTAATGGCCTCTTTTACTTCCGGTCGGGCCGGATCGATCATCCCCGTAAGTCCCACGAAGACCATGTCTTTTTCCTGTTCTGCCGTGGTGGGATTTTCCGGCATTCTATCGTAATTTCTAAAGGCAAAGGCCAGAACGCGCAAAGCTTCTTGGGCAAAGGCGTTGTTTTGATCCAAGATTGCCTGTCTGTCCGCGTCGGTCATTTCCACAATTTCCCCGCCCTTTAACAGGTACTTGCTGTTTTTCAAAACAATATCCGGTGCCCCTTTCGTAAAAGAGGACACCTTGTCGTCGAAGTAATTTTCGTGGAAAGTGGACATCATCTTGCGATCGGAATCGAAGGGAATTTCCCCTATTCGCGGGTACGCGCCTTCCAAGGCCTCTTCCTCTACGCCCAGTTTTCCCGCCAAGGTGATGAGAGCCCCTTCCGTAGGATCCCCTAAAATTCCGTAGACGCCGTTTTCTTCAATTAGGTCCGCATCGTTGGTTAAGGTAGCGATGGAGGACAGGACTTTGAGTTCCCTCACATCGTCCATGCTGACCTCTTGGCCATCCAAGGACAGCTCCCCTTCCGGCGCATACCCCGTTCCCGACACATCTATAACCTTTCCGTCGACGAACACTTTGGTGACAGTCATTTCGTTTTGAGTCAAGGTGCCGGTTTTATCGGAACAAATATAGGTGGTTGTCCCTAAGGTTTCCACGGCCAAAAGTCGCTTCACAATGGCATGACGCTTGGCCATATTCCCCATACCCATGGAGAGGACGATGGTGACGATGGCGGGCAGACCCTCGGGAATGGCGGCCACGGCCAAAGAAACTGAGGTCATAAACATACGCAGCGTATCGTGACCGTAAAGTTTCCCTACGAAAAAGACCACGGCGCAGACGGCGACCACGAGGATCCCCAGGGTCTTGGATAAGCCCGCCAACTTCTTCTGCAGCGGCGTTTGCTCTTCTTCCATGGCAGAGAGGGTGGTTGCGATCTTTCCGATCTCCGTGTCTTCTCCCGTAGCGGTGACGATCCCTTTGCCCCTCCCGTAGGTAACAATGGATGCGGAGTAGGCATAATTTTCCCTATCGCCGATACCGGCATCTTCGTCCAGAACCGTCTCCGCATTTTTTTCCACCGCCACGGATTCACCGGTCAAAGAGGATTCGTCGATCTTTAAATTCGTACTCTCCACCAAGCGCATATCCGCAGGCACGATGTCGCCGGTTTCAAGCACCACTAAATCTCCGGGTACCACACGCACCGAGTCGATTTCTACGGGACGTCCTCCGCGAATCACTTTCACCGTCGGCGAACTCATTTTCTTTAAGGCGGCAATGGCTTCTTCCGCCTTGCCCTCTTGTAAGATACTCAAGACGGCGTTCACGATCACGATGGCGAGGATGATGACGGAATCCACCATCTCCCCTAC
>JAEXBU010000111.1 GCA_023393815.1 Bacillota bacterium
GCAGAAAATGGCTTGTTGGGAAGAAGAGGGTGCCCCGCACCGGGCGGCGATTTTCAGAGAAGATGAGGTCTTAATAAATGGCGTATATAAGTCGCCGGTGGATCAACTGCCGCTCGCTTTTACGATCCTGAAGGCCGAAAATCCGGAGGGACTCGTGCAAATCGTTCACGGAGCGCAAGAACACAAGGGTTACTACATGGCCTTTGCCCGCCGTCTTAGAAGTGAAGGATTTACGGTGCTTCTCTCGGACAACCGCGGCCACGGAGATTCCACTACAGAGGCCCATCCGCGGGCGTATATTTCTTCCATCGACGACGTGGTGGCGGATCAATATGCCCTGGCGAGATTTTTTAAAGAGCGCTACCCGGGTTTGTCCTTGGCTATGTTCGGCCACTCCTTCGGCTCTTTGATCGCCAGAAACTTTATTATGGAACACGACGACATGATCGATAAGCTCCTGCTCACCGGCCTGGTATGCTATCCGCCTTTGGCTCGCGTAGGGCTCTTTCTCGGACGCATGGAAAATTTTTATACGAGCCCGAAACGGCGCGGCACCTTGATCCGGCTGGCGGATGCAAAGACCAAGGCAAAGCCGGATACGATCAGCAACAACCCTGACTTTCTGCGATCCTTTGAAGCCGACGAAAAATTGGTGAAGCATTACTTAAACGGCGGAGCTTCGGCTATATGGGACAGTGCGGCTCGGCTGAAGGAATATCGTCGTTATCGCGTAAAGAACCCTGCCCTCAAGATATTGGCTCTAAACGGTACGGAGGATCCCCTGACCGGCGGGGCGAAAGGTTTAGCGGATACGGCGAAGACGTTTTACAAATTGGGGTATGAAGATTATGAAAATAGGATCTATCCTCGCATGAAACACGACTTGCTCCACGAAAATGCTGGCGAGTGGGTGATCGGGGATATGGTTAAATTTTTAAAGAAGTAAAAAAGAAGGAACGCGTCCGTCGAGAGGGTGGAAAGAAAGGAACAGGCTGAAAAAACCTGTATCCCGCCGAAGGCACCTACGCGGCCGCGGGGAATGGAACGAAGAGAAAGGGCTTACGGCACCGACGCTTTTGGCCGTCGCCGAAGCCTACGTTAGGAGGTCATTATGGCAGTAGTAGAATTAACCCTTGTCCCCATCGGAACACAAAAGACATCCTGCAGCCCTTACGTGGCGGCAGCTTACGACGCGGTCAAGGACAACGAAAAAGTGGAAATCCGCTTAAATCCTATGGGTACGGTTTTGGAAGGGGACATCGACGAACTCTTCGCCTGTGTGCGAAAGATGCAGGAAGCCGTCTTTGCATCCGGGGCCGATAGGGTTTATTCTGTAGTGAAAATCGACGACCGACGGGATAAAAAGGCCAGTTTGGATCAAAAAATCAACTCCGTTATGAGTAAGTTGGCGTAGGCTCTATGGACAAAAAACAATCCTTAAAAAAACCGTTGAACGCCCATTCCTCCATCGGCAAGACCATCGCCGTATTGAGCGGCAAGGGAGGCGTGGGAAAATCCATGGTCACCGGGCTTTTGGCTTCGGAAATGAAGCGGCGCAAAAAAGAAGTGGGCATTTTGGATGCCGACGTCTTGGGGCCGTCCATTCCGAAAATTTTCGGCGTCGAAGGTACGGTCTTTCAAACAGAAAAAGGTATTCGCCCCCTGCAGAGCGATACGGGAATCGACCTGATGAGCGTCAATTCTATCTTGGCAAGCCCTACGGATCCTGTACTGTGGCGGGCACCGGTGGTGGGCAATATGCTCACTACCTTTTGGAGCGACGTAAACTGGGGAAAGAAAGATTATCTTTTTATCGATATGCCGCCGGGCACCGGGGACGTGGCCCTCACGGTCTTTCAATCGATGGAAGTGGACGGGATCGTCATCGTCACCTCGCCTCAGGATCTGGTGTCTATGATCGTGGAAAAGGCCCTTAAAATGGCAAAGATGATGGGGATTCCCGTCATCGGCATGGTGGAAAATATGCAGTACTTTATCGCGCCGGATACGGGCGTGCGTTACGCCATTTTTGGAGAGAGTAAGACCGCGGCCATTGCCGAGGAAAATGGCATACCCTATTTAGGGGCCTTGCCCATCGATCCGAAATTGGCCGAGGCCGCCGACGAAGGGCGCATCGAAGAGTATCGGGTGGATACCTTGGCGGGTATTGTGGATAAAATTGAAAAATTCAGATAAAAAGGCGCCTGAGGGCGTCTTTTTTGCGACCACACAGACGGATTTTTCGTCTGTATGTCTACATTTCGTTTTATTTTCACCTATTTTCGGTATATACTAGTGAAAGATAATACGCTATGTGGTTGATATAAAGGAGTTGACTATGGAAAGAGACGTCATCGTCGCCCTAGATTTTCCCTCGCAGGCTGTGGCATGGAATTTTCTCGCCCGCTTCGAAGGCAAGCCGCAAAAGCCTTTTGTGAAGGTGGGGATGGAATTGTTCTACGCCGAAGGGCCGGAGTTCGTTCGCGCCCTAAAGGATAAGGGGTACAAGGTCTTTTTGGACTTAAAGCTTCACGACATTCCCAATACCGTGGCCGGGGCGGTGCGCTCTTTGAAGGGTTTGGGAGTAGATATGCTTACCCTTCACGCCTCCGGCGGCCGGGAAATGTTTATGCGGGCCAGAGAGGCGGTGAAGGGTTTGGATCACCCGCCCCTTCTCTTGGCCGTAACGGTGCTTACGTCTTTTTCCGACGTAGGAAGAAGAGAGGTGCTTCTCGGAGAAGGCCACACGTCGGAGGATACGGTGTGCCGTCTGGCCCATTTGGCTCTGGAAGGGGGCGCCGACGGCGTCGTCTCCTCGGCGATGGAAGGAAAATATCTGCGCGAAAATCAAATGCGTCCCTTCCCCTTGGTTTGCCCGGGGATTCGCCCGGCGGGGGCGAGCGCGGGAGATCAAAAGCGGGTAGTGACCCCGACCGAAGCACGTGAGATCGGCGTAGATTACATCGTCGTGGGTCGCCCCATTACGCGGGCGGAAGATCCCGTGGCGGCTTACGAGGCTATAAAAGAAGAATTTTTAGGAGGTAGCCGATGAAAGAAGTATGCGACTATCTATTGGATGTAGGCGCGGTGAGCTTGTCGCCGAAGGCCCCCTTTACCTGGGCCTCGGGGATCAAGAGTCCGATCTATTGCGACAATCGACTGATTCTCTCCTATCCCGAGGCGCGCAAGGTCATTGAAGAAGCCTTGGCGAATTTGGTCGAGGAAAAATTTCCAGAAGCGGAAGCGATTTTAGGTACGGCTACAGCGGGTATTCCCCACGCGTCTTACGTGTCGTGGATTTTGGATTTGCCTTCGGGATTTATTCGTTCGAAGGCGAAGGATCACGGGAAAAATAAACGGATCGAAGGTGCCTTTCAAGAGGGCGAAAAGGTCGTCGTCGTAGAAGATTTGTTTTCCACCGGCGGAAGTTCCATCGACGCGGCCAAGGCCTGCGAAGAGGAAGGCTTAAAGGTGGTGGGCATCGTGTCTATTTTCAGCTACGAGCTCAAGGCGGCCGAGGAAAACTTTAAAAAGTCGGGATTTAAATATGCCTCCCTCGCCACCTTCCCCGAATTGGCGAAGGTGGCCGTATCCCGCGGCGATCTTTCAAAAGAGGAAGAGGGAAAGCTGAATCGTTGGCGCGAAGATCCCTACGACGAAAGTTGGTATTAACCATGTTTCGTTGGTCGAAGGTTTTGCGGCGAAAGATGCCTTTGGCGAAGAAAGTGCTTTCAGATCCTTCCCGGGTGAAGAAACTTGTCGAAGACAGCTTTTCACTACTTAAGAAAAAGGGGCAATTGTCCGCCGTGGAAAAAGAGGGTCTACTTTTGGCCTCTATGGTGAAAGATACCGTTACCGGGCGCTATCGGGGTCTGAAGAAGAGGAATTTGCTTCTCATCGTCTGTGGCCTCTTGTACCTGGTGAACCCTATGGATCTATTGCCCGATTTTATCTTCGCCATCGGATTTGCCGACGATTTAGGCGTGTTTATGTATGTGATTTCAAAGGTGCGCGGCGAAATCGACGCCTACCGATCCTGGAGAGAAGGCGAGGTTCGACCGGCGCCTTATGGTGAAACCGTGGAGGAGGCACCGGATCTTTCGGGATATGAGGTCATCCATTATGACGAATAAGGAGGTTTCTATGAAAAAGCTCGTAACGGCGATTTTATTCCTATCTCTCTTAACGACACCGGTGTGGGCCGAAGAGGCCCCGGTTGTGGAGGGGGATGGCGTGACGGTAAGAGCCGTAGCTGTAGACAGTCAGTTTGCCGAACAAGACGCTACGGGAGCAGTCCCGGAGACGGAAAAGGTCGTATCCCGCGGCCTCTTCGTGGATCCCGTAATTGCGGGAAAGGCTACGGTTACGGGCATTGCCGCCGTGAATGTGGACGTCTGCGTTTACGACGGGGCAGGCAACCTGCTGGGAAAGGCGCGAAGTGATGCGAATGGACGCTTTCAAATTCAAACGGTGCGCATCATTCGCGAAAGGGAAAACTTGCGCGTTACCGACGGGGAAAATGCCGAAAAGACAGCCACGGCGGAGCAGATTCCCACGGAACTTCGCCGCGGATACGTCACCGGCCACCGCCACTACCTGCGACCTAACGACGGAATTACCCGCGCCGAAGCGGCCATGATGCTCGCTCGCATCGAATCGGGGGATACGACGATTCGGGGAAAAAAGACCACAGGATACAAGGATGCGTCCTACGGTTGGTATACTGAAGCGATCGATCGCGTGAGCCGAAAAGGGTTTATGCGCGGCTACAAGGACAATACCTTTAAGCCCAATCGCGGCATGACCCGGGCGGAGTTCGCCTCCGTTCTCGTGCGCTTGGCGCCGGGGGAAAACCGAAAGACCCACCCCTTTACCGACAGCGGACACCACTGGGCATCCGACGCCATCGGCAAGGCCTACAACCGCGGCTGGATCAAGGGCTACAAAGACGGACAGTTTCATCCGAACCGCTACGTTACCCGTGCCGAAGCCGTTGCCATGTTTAACCGCGCCCTGGGGCGTAAAACTACGGCGCAAAGCTTTAGAGAAACCGTCCACATGGAACGAATGACGAGTTTTATCGACGTACGCCCCGATCATTGGGCCTACTTCGACGTCTTGGACGGAGCCAACACCCATCGGGTGAAAGAGAAGTCCAATAAAAACGACGTGGATCAGTGGATCGAAGTCGTAAAATAAGCACGTCTCGACCGAAGTAGCCGGTTTCAAATAAAAAATCCCTTCGCCAACGCACGGACCCCTAAAGGTGGATAGATAAATTCAACCGTAGGGGGTCTTTTTGTGGAAAAAGGAAGAGAATAAGTTTTAGAGAGGATGTTCACTTTGGCTAAGCAATATACAAAAAACTTAATCAAACGGGAATTTTTGCATCTTGCCGAACAGAAAAATTTAAAGAACATAACCATAGGAGAATTGGCGGAACGATGCGAAATCAGCAGAAACACCTTTTATTACCACTATGACGATATTTATATGTGCGTGGAGGAAATTCTTCAGGACGAGATGAAGCGTATTGAGGAAGAAGTAGACTTTGCCGATTCTTGGGAGGAAAGTTTGCTTCGGGCGGCCTCCTTTATTTTGGAACACAAAAAGGCGGCTCTGAATATTTTCCGGTCCCTGGACAAGCAGAAAATGGACGAGTATCTCTTCGAGGTCTGCGCCTCGGTGATGAAGCGGTATGTGGAAAAGGAGTGTAGAACCAAGGGAATTCGCGCCAAGGAAGAGGACAAGATTCTGATCATCAACTTTTATCGTACCGCCCTGGTGGGGCTTTGGGATCAGTGGATACAAGATGGGATGGTCGCGTCTCCCGATGTTGTGATTTATCGGATCGGCCAACTATTTGACGGAAATATTGCGCGCTCTTTGCGCATCAGCGAAAAATTGAACAAAGAATCTCTTTTGTAAAAAAAGTGTGCAACGGTTGGGAAAACGCAAAAGTTGCACACCTTTTTGTTTTTCGGAGTTTTGTTACAATTTCCCGCCTCTATGAAAAATTTGCGCATCGGTGGAAGATTCACCATGTTCCCGCCGAGGAAAGGGGTCTAAAGTACAGATAGAGAAGAAAGCAATAGGTAGATACAGGAGGAATCTATGGAACTAAAAACGTTTGACGAACGTCTGAAATTAGTAAACGGAGACTACGACCGACTGGTACACTCTCGAAAACCGAAAGGAATCGATGAGAAAAAGGCTTATATTGTAGGCACGGGGATCGCCGGGC
>JAEXBU010000050.1 GCA_023393815.1 Bacillota bacterium
ATCCAGAGACGCACCGTAACGATCCAGCAGGGACCGGATCCCCCCTTCCTCAAAAGCCAGCTGATTGAGTTCCTGAAGCAAGGCGAGGGTTTCCGAATGACTGTTTCGCGCGCGAAATTCTTCGGCCAGCGCCTCATCTTCGCCTTCTTCCATGGCCAAGGCTTCAATTTCATCGATCTGGTAACGAAGCAGGTCTCCCTCTCTCGCCATAGCCTGAGGATCCTTTGTTTCATCTTTTAAACGATTCTGTAATATTTTGCACTCGGTGTAAAGCCCGTTTAAGTCGGATAAGTCCTTTTTTTGCTCTTCGCCGCAAAAGCGGTCCAAAAGTTCCAATTGAAAACCGGGCTTCATGAGAAAACTGTTTTCCCCCTGCACGCCCGACAAAGCCACAATGGCTCCGAATTCCTTTAAGACGGAATTGGTAACAATCTTCCCGTTGATTTCAGAAATGGACGGTCGATCGCGGTACAATACGCGCTCCACGATAATTACATCTTCGAAGGGAATTTGATGCGCGATGAGAAAGTCCAAGGCTTTTTTATTTTCCGTTACGAAGACACCCTGGATAAAAGCTTTTTCGGCGTCCTTTCGGATCATGTTCTTTTGAGCCCTTCCGCCAAGGATAAGCCCGATGGCATCCATAATAATGGATTTCCCCGCGCCGGTTTCCCCGGTCAGAACAGAGAATCCGTCGTGAAATTCCATGGAAGAGTGCTCGATAATGGCAAAGTTGTCGATGCTGAGGCGCAAAAACATATTATAGAAACTCCTCTCTCGACGCCCGCACCACTTCTTCGACATCGACGTCGATGGCTGCGGCCGAATCTCGCGTCATAAGCATTAAAAATTCCGTGTTTCCCGTCGCTCCTTGAATCGGCGAGTACGTCAATACTTCCGGATACATACCCAGTCCACGGACTACATCCTGTATTTTGCCTAAGACTTCTTCGTGCACCTTCGGATCGGAAACGATACCGCCTTTTCCTACCTTCCCTTTTCCCGCCTCAAACTGCGGTTTGATCAAGGTAGCGATCTTGCCCCCACCCGATAAATAGCTCACCGCTCTCGGGAGCACAAGTTCCAGAGAAATAAAGGAAACATCTATGGAGATAAAATCCATGGCGTCGTCTAAGTCCTCTCGATCCAAGTAGCGTACATTGGTTCGCTCCATGACCACAACACGAGGATCCACGCGCAAAGAATAGGCCAATTGGTTGTAACCTACATCTACGGCATATACTTTTTTTGCGCCGTGCGATAACATGCAGTCCGTGAAACCGCCGGTGGAAGATCCGATGTCCATACAGACCTTCCCTGTCAAATCGATATCACAGCTTTCGATGATTTTTTCCAGCTTAAACCCGCCGCGAGAGACGTATTTTAAGCTGTGCCCCTTAACGACGATTTCCGATTCCGAATCAATCAGCTGTCCCGCCTTGGCGATGCGTTCCGCACCGATAAAGGCTTCGCCTGCCATAATCATGGTCTTCGCCTTTTCCCGAGAAGGAGCCAGGTTCTTTTTTACTAAAAGCACATCCGCTCGCTCTTTCACTCCATCACCTATCTCGCTTCAAAATCTTTTCGATCAGCGCTTTTGTCTTGTCAAATTTCCCTACCGAAGCGAGAAGTTCTTGACACGCTTCGGTATAATGGGAAGCCTTGCTCAAGTATTCCTTCGGATCCGCTTCTATGCCGTCTTCTTCCAAATCAAAGTAATCGTCTTGAAATTGGTAGCTTAAACCCAAAAGCTCGCCTACGCGGTACAGCGTATCGCATATTTCTTTGGATTTTTTTGCCAGAGCGCCACCCATGGCGAAACAGGCACCTAAAAGCGCTCCCGTCTTCTTTTTATAGATGACTTCGTCGCCGGACGAGGCCCCAGTTCGAATATCCAGAACCTGTCCATCTACCATTCCCGCCGTTCCCGCAGCCTTAAATAGGTACTGCATGGCGCGCACACCTCCGTCCGGATCAATGAAGGCACCTTCTGCCGCCAGTTCCGCCGCTTGGGACAAAAGACCGTCGCCGGCAAGGATTGCCAGCGCTTCTCCAAATTGCTTGTGGCAAGAGGGCTTCCCGCGGCGAAAATCATCGTCGTCCATCGCAGGCAAATCGTCGTGGATCAAGCTGTACGTATGAATGGATTCCATGGCGGCGGCAAAGTAAAAGTCCGCTTCTCCTTCGTAGCCTAAGTCCTCCAACACCGTAAAAAAGAGCGTCGGTCGAATCCGCTTTCCGCCCGTAAAGAGAGAATAGAGCATGGCCTCTTTTAATTCCCCGGCAGTGGACGGAATAGCTTCATAATACGCTTTTAACTTCTCATCAAAGTTCACTTTCGCCCTCCTCGCCCACGCCTTCGGTCAAGAGACGCACTTTTTGCTCCAGTCCCTTTAGATCCTTTTCCAATTCCCGGTAAAGAGACGTGCCTTCTTCGTATAATTTCACCATCTCTTCCAAGGACAAATCGTCGTTTTCCATCTTAGCGACAACTTTTTCCAGCTGCTCCGATTTTTCCTTATAATTCATGACCGTTCCTTTCTACGGAGAGGATACGCGCGTCAATTCGTCCGTCGAGGAATTCCACGGACAGGGTATCGCCAATCGCTACATCCCCTACCGATCGTATGGTACTTGCCCCTAGACACACTCGCGGCTTCGCCCGTTCTCTGCCTAACGCGCGCACATGGCCTCCTAAAATCGTGAGTTCCCTCCGCGCCGATTTCATCGATTGATCCACCGACCGCTCCATACGCTTCTTTTTCGACGAAAGATCAAAAGACTCCCGGTCTCTACACGCATACAAATCTACGGCTTCTATGCGAGAGGCAAGAGTTCGTAGCTGCTGCCTTCTTAAACTCAGAGCCTGTTTCAGCTGAAAATCCATGCGCACTTTTTTCGCTTGCAAAACGAAATTTCTGTTGGCAATCGCGTCCATGGACATCGTTTGTTTGAGTCGGTGATAATATCCCCCGACCTTTTGTTGTACCTCCTGTATTTCCATAGACAGGGCCCTTTCGGCTAAGCGTAGCCGCCATCGCGCTTCGGAAATCATATCGTCTCCTCGGGGAACGATGATTTCCGCTCCGTGGGTCGGCGTAGCTGCACGCACGTCGGCAACGTAATCACACAAGGTGGTGTCCACCTCGTGCCCGACGGCAGATACCAAGGGATGACGCCTTTTTGCCAAGGTGCGAATCAACACTTCGTCGTTAAAGCAAAATAAATCTTCCATGCTTCCGCCACCTCGCGTCACGAGAATGACATCCACATCCTCCCTTTCGTCCAATCTCTTGAAGGCGCGGGCAATGGATGCGCCGGCACCGTCCCCTTGCACGATCGTCGGCGATAAAATAACCGATACGGCCGGGTTACGCTCGGCCGCCACTTGCAAAAAATCGTGTAATGCCGCCCCCGCCGCGCTGGTGACGATGCCGACGGTCACCGGACGCTCCGGCAAAGGCATTTTTTTATCCATATCAAATAGACCTTCTTTCGTCAGAAGGTCTTTTAATTTTAAAAACAGTTTATAAAGGGCGCCTTCCCCTGTAAGCTCCATGGTCTTGGCGACAAATTGCAAGCGGCCGGAAGGAGCGTGGATCGCCACCGACCCGTTCACTTCCACTTCCATGCCCACCTGAAAATCGTCGTCGCAAGTCTTGGCGTCCTCTTTAAACATGACGCAATCCATGCGCGCCGACGCATCCTTCACCGTAAAATAGATATGACCGCTACGTGCTTCTTTGATCTCTGCAAGCTCGCCCTTCATCAGCACCTGATTCAGCAAGTAATCCGTCCTCAGAACTTTTTTCGTATAAGCGAGCAGTTCGGAAACGCTAATGGGATTCATGGCCTTCTTCTCGCACGATATGACCCAAAATACCATTTATGAATCGTGCGCTGTCTGAAGAGCTGTACATCTTCGCTAAATCTACCGCTTCGTTGATCGATACCGCCGGCGCAATGTCGTCGTGATACAGGATTTCGGAAACGGCCACGCGCAGAACGGACAGATCTACCGTAGCAATCCGGTGAATGGATCCGTCCTTTAAATGTTCGGCAATGACGCGATCAATAGCCTCTTTGTTGTCGACGACGATCCGGACATTTTCAGTAATGTAATTTTTCTCTTCCGCGGTAAAGGGAATATTCGATGCATCTTTTAAGCGGGCAGCCAATACTTTCTTATTAAAGACGTGGCGATACATTTCATCGACTTCTTCCGCTTCCCAAACACTCTCGAAAAAGGATTCGGCAATTTCCATTGAAAATTCGCCTCTTTGTTCCATGGCAAAGACGATTTGCATGGTTGCAATTCTTGACAGTTTTCTGCTCAATAAAATTCCTTCCCTTACATGGACTGTTGTTCTTGGGCGCGAACGCCATTAACGTGTACATTGACGGCCGTTATATCTAAGTCGGTCATGTTTTCAAGACTTTCCTTGACGGCATCTTGTACCTCTTCTGCCACTTCGACGATGTTTCTTCCGTATTCCACGACGATGGAAATATCTACCACGCTCTTTTCATCGTCCGCCGTCACCTTCGTTTTCGAGGCGCTGCGTCCGGGCAGGAAGTCGCCGATATCTCTTTTCGTCGTATAGCTATTGTATACGCCGTCGACCCGCGTGGCTGCCTCTTGTGCGATACGCGTTATGACGTCGTCGGCAATTTTTACATTGGAATTCCCCGCAGGGTCTACAAAATATTTTTCAACCATTTCTGCCTCCTATTTCCCACTATTATACCATAAACCCGGAATGGGTCGACCGCGTCCGTACAAGTCTTATTTATTCAGAATCTTTTTCAGAAAACTCATCCGATGCGCCGGCGTCGGCCCCATCGCAAGAATCGCCTCGCGATGTTGCTTTGTGCCGTAGCCTTTGTGTTTTTTGATTCCATAACCCGGATACTGCGCATCCCACTGAATGCACAGGCGATCTCTGTATTCTTTCGCCAAAATCGATGCACAGGCAATGGCATAGGACAAATCATCTCCGTGGATCACCGCTTCCTGGTGACATTCCAGATCAATGGTCTCCGCATCGATAAGAAAAAGAATCCGCTTATCGGAAAATCGTTCCAAAGCAGCTTCCGCCGCTTCTTTCATGGCGAGTCGTGTGGCCTGTTTAATGTTTACGGCATCGATAACCTGCGGCGTCCGGCGCGCGTAGGTGTAAAAGAGCGCCCGCGATTTTATGGCTTCTTCCAATAGGGATCGTTTCTTCGGGGATAATTTTTTTGAATCCCTTATTCCTTCAATGGCTTCGTTCATGGGCATTATGGCGCAACAGGCCACCACGTCGCCGAAAAGACATCCTCTCCCTACTTCGTCGATCCCGGCGATGTAATCGATCCCATCCCTTAGCCGTTCCGTATCAAAGCGCAGATCGGTCATCGGTCGTTTCCAAACTAATGCGTCCCCACTTGCCCGCGCGAAATTCATCGAGAATTAATCGGGCAACTTTCGTATAGTCTATCTCACCGCCGCGGATCAAGCAGCCTCTGCGCTTTCCGATGGCGTCCATGACGGAGACGGGATCCTCGTAGACGTCGGCCAAGTCGTAGCGGTCGTACATCGCTCCTTTAAATTTCCCCATAGCCTCTTTGACCAGTTCAAAAGCCAGCGTTTCCACATCCATAATTTCGTCTTTTATAGACCCGGTAAAAGCTAAATGCCGTCCGCGAATAGGCGGATCCAATTTAGGCCACAAAACACCCGGCGTATCCAATAAATCGAAGGCTTTGTGATGGCGAATCCATTGATTGGTCTTTGTAATACCCGGACGATTCCCGATGGCCGCCGATTTTTTCCCCGACAATTGATTAATAAAAGTGGACTTCCCTACGTTAGGAATGCCGGCCACCATTAATCGAAGTTTGCGCTTTTCCATTCCTTTTTTCGCGTCCTTTTCCCGAATAGAAGCAACCGCTCGTTCCAAGGCTTCCGTTAGCTTTTTTTCATTCCATTTCGACGTAGCAGACCAGGCAATGGCCGATGTGTCCGCCCGGGCGTTAAAATCATCGATCCATCGATCCGTCGTTTGCGGATCGGCCAGATCCGATTTATTTAAGATCATAAGCACCGGAATGGACGTAAGTACCTCGTCTAAGAGAGGATTGTAGCTGCTTACAGGAATGCGGGCGTCGAGCAACACCACAGCTACGTCGCATTGCGCTTTCATAGCCTGTAGAGACTCGATGGTCTTTTTCATGTGCCCTGGATACCAGTTAATGTTCATAGCCTGCCTCCTTTTCTACGATGGCGTCGACAAGCTTAAAAGCGCCGTAGTCTTCCGGCTTTTCTCTGCAAATTATATCTGCCAACGCCTGAACATCCTCGGGCGCCGATGCCATGGCAATGCCGATGCCTGCATGCGCAATCATACCCCCGTCGTTTCGATCGTCGCCTACGACGAGCATATCCTCCGGCGCAATATTTTTCCTCTTCCCATAAGACTTGAGCCCGCGCCACTTGTCGCTGCCCTTTCCGATGATTTCAAAAAGAGAAAGCGTTGCATCTCTGCTCTTCAATAAATGCGCCGTCAGCCCGCCCTCTTTAATCACCGGCTCTCGGATAATCGAATCGAAGACGTCTTCCGTCGTATAGCCCGCCACGGCAAGTACATCTTCTTGTTCGACCTCCTCCAACGGCATTTTTCTGTACATATTTTCATAAAAAACAACATAGGATTTCTCGCGATCAGTCATCTCGTGCAAAGTGACCAAATCGTAGCCTTTGCTATAGCTGTCTACGTGAAAAATCGGGTGAAGCCCGCGACTTTCGATAACTTCTACCAGCGGGCGAATCGCCTGCTTGTCAAAGATAGTTTTATCCAACGTTTTTTCGGAATTTTTACAGCGTATTAAATTCCCGTTGTTACTGATAATGGTGATTTCTTCTTGAAACGACGACAACTCGCGTTTCAGGGATCGAAAAGGGCGACCGCTGGCTATGACGGTCTCAATTCCCATGGATTTCCACCGACGCAGATAGTCTCCCATGACTTCGTCAAAGGGTTGTTTTCTCGCACATATCGTTCCGTCAAAATCGAATGCAATTAAACGAATCATAATCCTCCCGGAATAAAAGAGCGACTCATCGAGCCGCTCGTCTTTTGATTAAAATTTTAATTCTTTCCCTTTGTAAACAATGCAGCCCAAGATCCAAAAAATCAAGCCGAGCAAAATATTTGCCACTATACCGATCCATTGAAAATCCGTACCTCCCACCATATTCAATGGGTTCAGCGCCGTAAAGGGGAAAAATGCCGCAATCGGTTCCATGCTGTTCCCCATAAACGTCAGGGCGGCCCAAACTAAGGCGATTGCAATGAACAACAAGAGCGATCCCCCCTCCGCGTGAGACGCGCGGGAAGATATCGCCGAATAGAAAAAGCCGATGCACAAGAATTCAAAGCCCAAGAGCAACAGACAAATAAAAATTTGTAAGATCACTAAAGCCAAATTCCGAATGTCGTGCACGCCGAAGACGTAAGCCGAAAGGAAGGCCACGACCAGAACAAAAAGCAACACGAGGCCATAGTGCAGCATATCGGCGCTAAACTTGCCGCTATAAATTTCCGTGCGCGTAATGGGATTGGAATAAAGGTATTCGATGGTACCCGCGCTTTGCTCCCTAGACAAACTTTTCGCTCCCAACTGAATGGCGAAAATTGCAAATAGAATGCCCAAATATTGGAAAATAAAGGGAACGTAGTCCGTAAACTTATCGAAAGCCACTTCCCGGCCGAATCCTAATATAGGCTGCATATTTTCGGAAAAACCGTCGCGAAAGCCGTTCGCCAAAGACAAGAGATTGTCGTCTTGTAAAAGCGGGAAGAAAGCCATTAACAGACCGGTTAAAATCCCAAGTACCAAAAACCATCCGAAGGCCTTGGCGCGGTTATTTTTCATTTCGAGATTAAAAACCATCACTCTTCCTCCTTTTTCGGACTAAAATTGTACTTTTCTTCCACTACGTCGTAGGCGTCCACAGGCTCGATAGGTTGCGTCTTTCGACTATCCAAAATGACGGCGTCGGAGTCGTAGGAAGTATTCTTCTTCTCTTCGGACGCGACGATTATCTCCGCCGCATCTTCTGTAGGTTTGGCGGGTTCTTCGAGGCCTTGTTTTTCCGCTTCTTTTTCTTTCACGGAACTCTCATTTAAGATCACCGTTTCGGCGCTATCCGCTGCCTTCTCCTCCGCCGCAGCATTCGACGAAACCTCGCGATTGAACTCGTCGACGTCGTAGGCGAGGATCGTGTCTTCCATCGCCTCTCCCTCATCCTCTACTGCAGCAGTCTCGGCTGCCGATTGATGGGAAACGGACGTGCGATTCGATTGAACGGCGTCCACCTTATTCGCTAAAATGGCGTCTTCCAAGACGTAATTTTTTACCTTTTGTTGGTGAAGGACCGTTGTCAACGTCGGCAAATAGCCGTCGTAGAAAAATTCCACGTCGCCGGATTCGTCCTTTAAAAGGCGTGCGCCTATTTCTTCAAAGGCGCCTACATTAATCAGCTCATCGAAAATCCGCAGAACCTTATCGTTGTTCTTTTTGTCCTTGAG
>JAEXBU010000056.1 GCA_023393815.1 Bacillota bacterium
ACGAGATGGTACTGTCGAAAGAAAGCTGTGAGTTAAAATTCTCGGGGAAATCCTACGCAAAATACCAAGCCGGTTTAGAGACGAAGGCGATCACTGTCCCCGACAAAGTGCTCCGGCAGCTGCCTAATAATGAAAAGGTTTAGCCTGAGGGCACGCAAACTCCAAAGCTTATTCATGAGAAGGAGCATGGCACATATTCAATGTTGAAGAACGTAAAGGAAGAAAAATGATGGTTTTATTATCCATAATTATAATACTTGCAGGCTCTGTAATCGCCCTTCGCATAATTAACACGCAAAGATTTGCTTCTATTTCTCATGAGAGAATGCCTGCGTATTATTCGGATCCGGTAAATCTATCTTTGTATCCTACAGAAATAGAAAATGTCACCGTAGATAGGGTTGATCAGGGAGCGGCACAGGGCTTTCATTTTACACCGAACGTTAAGAAAAAACGTGGTGTTGTCGTTGTTTTTGGAGGTTCTGAGGGAACTCCCGGCTTTGAACAAGCTGCTATGCTTTCAAAAAATGGCTACGAAGCCTTGGCTCTCTTTATGTTCGGACAGAAAAATCAGCCAAAAACATTGACAAAGATTCCATTGGAGCAGTTTGAAGATGTACTCTCTTATCTTAAAAATAAAGAAATAGATAGAAAAACAATGACAATCATCGCCGATTTCCTATAGGGATATGTATACCGGAGCAATTGAGAGAGAACAACCTTGTATCTAAAACAATTTCTGTAACAAACACGAAAGCGAACATCCTCCTATTGGTTGGTGAAGATGATCAAATGTGGGATAGTTATACTATGGCAGCCACTATTAAGAAACAACGACCTGAAAATACAATGATCCGGAGCTTTCCCGACGCAGGACACACTTTACGAGGTGAGCGATACATTCATACAGGATCGACGATTCTTGACGTTGGTGGGGAGGAAAAACCAAACCGAAAAGCTAAAGTGGAATAGGAAACTTTGATCCTTGAAACACTCATGTCTTGGCATGCGCCTCTTTTGTATGATTGAGAATTGCGCAGATAGGATCAAATGAACACTCGGAGAGTTCCGTTCTCTTCCAGACAGAAAGGAGTTAGGTGCGGCCGTCGAATAAATGTCCGTACCTCGAGAAGGTACTATGTGGTTAGTATTTGGAATTGGTGCGATTCTGTTTACCGGATTGAATGTAATTTATACCTTTAAGAATAAAAATGCTAAATGGTTTCGATTCCTAGGTATGTCCCTAACGGCTTTAACTGTGTGCTCGCTTTATGCTGATGGGGCAATACGTATTGTCAAAAAAGATTGGAGCGGACTTTTGGATATTATGCCCACGATGAGTAAAGCACTATGGGTTTGTGTAATAGTCTCCATCGCGATGAACTCCATTTCTCTTTTTAGAAAGAAAAACTAAGCACAAAAATAAACCCGACTACCATAATAGTAGCCGAGCTTTTTCACGCCTATCGTCAGGCTCTTATGTAAAGAACATGGCCATTCAGTAGCGCTAAACCGTCTGAACGGCCATGTTCTTTTATGCTTGTTTTCGAATGACGTATTCGTCTCCCTCCGAAACAATTTCCAGGCAATCTCCATCCATGATTTCTCCGGCAATGAGGGCGCGGGAAAGTTTGGTTTCAATATGGTTTTGAATGTAACGTTTCACAGGCCGCGCGCCATAGAGCACGTTGTAAGCTTCTTTCAAAATCCGTTCCTTCGCATCGGCCGTAGCGACAATATGAATGTCTCTGTCTTCGAGACGACCTTCGATTTCGGCGATATCCGTGTCGATGATTTTTAGAATTTCGTCCTTCATCAACGGTTTAAAGAGGACGATTTCGTCGACCCGATTTAAAAATCCCGGACGGAAATGATTTTTCATTTCCCGATCCACGGCCTCCTTAGCTTCATCGGAAATATTCCCTTCCGCATCCATGCCTTCGATCAGGTCTTGAGAGCCGATATTGGAGGTCAT
This sequence comes from Bacillota bacterium, assembly GCA_023393815.1. Lineage (GTDB taxonomy): Bacteria > Bacillota > Clostridia > Tissierellales > Peptoniphilaceae > Aedoeadaptatus. Next base: position 1,976 of record JAEXBU010000056.1, read on the forward strand.
GATAATGACGGTGTTTTTAAAGTCCACCGTGCGCCCTTGGTTGTCCGTCAAGCGGCCGTCGTCTAAAACCTGAAGCAGGATGTTGAACACATCGTGGTGGGCTTTTTCGATTTCGTCGAAGAGAATGACCGAGTAGGGTTTTCTCCGCACGGCCTCGGTGAGTTGGCCGCCTTCATCGTAACCTACATATCCCGGGGGCGAACCGACCAGACGGGAGACACTGTGTTTTTCCATATATTCGCTCATGTCGATGCGAATCATATTTCTCTCGTCGTCAAAGAGGGCTTCCGTTAAAGCCTTGGCCGTTTCGGTCTTTCCCACGCCGGTAGGTCCCAAGAAAATAAAACTTCCGATGGGGCGGTTTTGCGCCTTTAAGCCCGCCCGCGCGCGGAGCACGGCGTCACTTACGGCTTTCGTGGCACCGTCTTGGCCTACGACCCGCTTTTTCAAAATGTCGTCCAGGTGAAGCAGTTTTTCCCGCTCCGTTTCCGCCAGTTTCGAGACGGGGATACCCGTCCACTTACTAACGACTTCGGCAATTTCTTCTTCGGTCACTTCTTCTTTTATGAGTTTTCCGTCGGATTTTTCCTTCGATTGCTCTTGTTTCAATTTTTCTTCCAATTGCGGAAGTTCCCCATATTTGAGGGCCGACAGTCGTTCCAGATCGTAGTTTCTCTCCGCTTCTTCAATTTCGTGGCGCACCTTATCGATGGATTCCTTGATATTTTTTTCGCCTTCCAGCTCCTTCTTCTCCGTTTCCCAACGGGCGATCAGGGCGTCGTAGTCGGCTTTTTCTTCGGCGAGTTCCTCTTCCAGGGCAAGGAGACGCTTCTTTGACGCGTCGTCCGTTTCCTTTTTCAACGCTTCCCTTTCGATTTCCAGTTGCAGAATGCGCCGTCGGATTTCGTCGATTTCCGTAGGCATGGACTCGATTTCCGTTCGCACCATGGCGCAAGCTTCGTCCATCAAGTCGATGGCCTTATCGGGCAAGAATCGATCAGTGATGTAGCGATCGGACAGAAGAGCCGATTGAATAACCGCACCGTCCGAAATGCGAATGCCGTGATAGATTTCGTATTTTTCCTTCAGACCCCGCAAAATGGAAATCGTGTCTTCCACCGTAGGTTCTTGCACCTGAACTTTTTGAAAACGCCGTTCCAGGGCCGGATCTTTTTCGATGTACTTCCGATACTCATCCAATGTCGTAGCTCCGATGGTATGCAACTCCCCTCGCGCAAGCATCGGCTTTAAGAGATTACCCGCATCCATCGCCCCTTCACTCTTTCCTGCGCCGACGATGTTGTGGATTTCGTCGATAAACATAATAATTTCGCCCTCGGAGCTTTTGACTTCATTTAACACGGCCTTGAGCCGCTCTTCAAATTCCCCGCGATACTTGGCTCCGGCAATTAACGCGCCCATGTCCAGAGAAAAGACGGTTTTGTTCTTCAGCCCTTCGGGCACATCTCCGGCCACGATCCGTTGCGCCAAACCTTCCACAATGGCGGTTTTCCCCACGCCGGGTTCGCCGATGAGAACCGGGTTGTTTTTCGTCCGACGCGACAGAATGCGAATTACATGACGCACTTCGTCATCCCGGCCTATAACCGGATCCATTTTGCCTTTCGCCGCTTCCGCCGTGAGATCCCGACCATATTTGTTCAAAGCCTCGTACGTGTCTTCCGGATTGTCGCTGGTCACGTGTTGGTTGCCGCGAATTTCCTTTAAGGCACCCATAAAGCGATCCTCATCAATGGAAAATTCCTTGAAAATCCGCTTGTTATTGACCCCGTCCCCTTTAATCATAGCGAGATACAAGTGTTCCACGCTGACGTAGCTATCCCCTAAGCGTTTCGCCTCTTTCAAGGCATCCGTTAAGGCGGCGTTTAAGGCGTTGGACAAATGCGGGTTAGCGCCGGTTTGTTTCGACAAGCGCCCAATTTCCCTATCTAAGGCATTTTCCACTTCCTTGGCGTCCACGCCCATATAGTCCAATACACGAGGAATCAATCCTTCCCCGTCGGAAACCAGAGCCTTATTTAAGTGAAGAACGTCCACCTCCGGGTTTCCATATTCCTGTGCCAAATTTTGCGCGCCTTCAATGGCGGCGATGCTTTTTTGCGTAAATTGATCGATTTTCATATGGCACTCCTTTCGTGCAGTTCATTATTCATTGTTATTATTGATGATTTTCTTGTAATTTTTTATAGATCGCTTCTTCTTCCGCACTCAATTGCTCGGGATTGGTGAGCACAAAACGGATGTACGCATCCCCGGTATGACCCTTTAAATCTTTTAATCCCTTGCCGGAAAGGCGAAGTTTTTGACCGCCCTTGGTCTTTTCGGGAACCTTGATCCGAAGCTTTCCTACAGGCAGAGATACGGTAACTTTGTCGCCGAAATACGCTTGCCATGGATAAATCGCCTGATCCACGACGATGTTTAAGCCGTCGATTTCCACACCCTTCGGTGCCGTTACGTGAATCTTAAAGAGAACGTCTCCGTCGACGCCAAATTTCTCGCCCCGCACTTTCAGCTTTTTGCCTTCGCCTATCCCCGCGGGAATTTTTACCGGAATGTCCACCGGTTTCGACCCCACCGTCAGGCTGACATTGCGCTCCAGACCCTTGTAGGCGTCGTCCATGGAGATCGTAAGATCTGTAGTATATTGAGCGCGCTGCGGTTTTCTGGATCCTCTCCTGGATCCCGCGCCCTTAAAGTCTCCAAAAATGTCCCCCATAGTAAAGGTGGATGTGCGGCGCTTGCCGCCACTTTGTCCTCCCCCTCCGAAAAACATATCGAAGAAGTCGCTGAACTCGCCACTCCCTCCGGTGGTCGTGTAGGTGTATCCGTATTGCGACGGATCGAAATTCATGCCGCCGGAGAAATTTCCGGCACTGCCGAATTGATCATAGGTCTTTCTCTTTTCCTCATCGGACAACACTTCGTAGGCCTCGTTTATCTCCTTAAACTTTTCCTGCGCTTTTTTGTCGTCGGGATGAAGGTCCGGATGGTATTGCTTCGCCAACTTTCGGTAGGCTTTTTTTATCGTCTTTTGATCGGCGCTTTTATCCACGCCCAATGTTTTGTAATAGTCTTTATATTCCATAAATCACCTCAGTTGACTTTCTTTGACCTTGATTCCATTATAACACCTTCTCGGCGAATTGCAATCATTTTTGACTTTACTTGACTTTTATTTTTAAACCTCACGTCTCTATACCATTACGTAATTGTTACCCTCTTTGCCGTGCTTCACCGAAAACACAGGTTTGTCTCGCCCAGGATTCGTCAAATTTTATTCGCGTTTTTCCGTAATTCTCCCGTGGAATTTGTGGCGGATACCCTTGCCGATCGTTTGTCATCCGATTCCCACGGCGAAACCCGGTACAGACGCCACAAAAAAAGAGCCCGCCGACAGCAGGCTCCACGCGCTCCCTTAGAAGCGATTCATATGCTCTACAAAGGCATCGACGAAGTTTTGCAAAAAGTCCTTCGTTTTTTCCACTAAATTGCCTTCCTTATCGAAATAATTTTGAACGCCGGATAAGTACACTTCCGGTTGTTGAAGTGGAATGAGATCCACAAAAATCAGGCTTTGTCTGAGACTTAAATTCGCCGCCATACCGCCCGATGCGCCTACACTCGCGCTCACCACTGCTGCAGGCTTTGCAC
>JAEXBU010000096.1 GCA_023393815.1 Bacillota bacterium
CCAAGGCGCGGTTCACCAAGGTGTTAATGTTGTAGACGCTGACGGTAACAATGGCGGGGATGGCCAAAAGCAGCGTCTGTTTCGTATTTTCGTCTTTTAAGTCCAGTATGGGCTGGAACCGATAGCCCACCCGGTGAGAGCCGTACCACACGCACAGGTATTCCGCCACTACGGCGAGGACGGAGACGACAGTCAGTCCGTAAATGCCGAATTTTGTGGAAAAGATCAGCAGGTACACGAGGTAGACTAGATTCAACCAAATGGGCACCGAGGCGGCGATGCCGAAGCGGTTGTGGAAATGCAAATAACCGGTAAAAATCCCCTCGTAGGCGGAAAAGATAATGACGGGCATACCCAATTGAATGAGCTGCACGGTCAGGGCTTTGGTTCTCGCGTCGAACTGGGGCCCGACGAGCAAGGTCAACAGGGGCGCCCCCACAATGCCCAGAACCATGATGATAAGGGTCAACAGGCTCACGATAATAAAAATGTTATTGGTAAATTTATGCTTGCCCTCTTCCCCATACTTGGAAAAGACCGACTGCAAGCTGGGTATAAACACGGTGCTGATCCCTAAGACGATATACATACTCACCGTAGAAGTGGCCGATTGGGCGGCGACGAACGCGTCTTTTTCAAACCCCGCACCGAATATGGCGGCGACCATGGATTCGCGGACGAAGCCCATCATCTTTCCGATCAGAGAAAACAAAATAATGAGCACCGTGGACTTGGCAATGGATGTCTTCTTCATACTGCCTCCTTACAAAGCTACATTATACCAAAAGGAGGACCGCCGAATTCAAAAGTTTTCTAAAGATCTATGATATAATGAGAAAAAAGGAAGGAGTATGAAAAACCGAGTTTTAAGCGCGGCACTTCTGCTTTTGATCACGGCGGCGGGGCGAAATCTCTAGACCGTGAAAACCGCAGCGAATCTTATAGCTGCAGGGAAGCGGGAAGAGACCCTTATCTGTCCCACGCCGACAAAGACCGAAAACTTCGCGATCCGAACTACCAAGCCGCCGTAGCTCGGGGGATCGTCCTGGCACTGAACGCCTACTTTCAAGACTACGTAAAGGAGTGACCATGTTTACCATTCATAATTTTACCGACAACGACGATATTCGCATCTTAGAGGAAAAAGGTCCCTTCCAAGTGCTGGAATACAGACGCGATTTGTCCGTGCGCCGAGAAGAAGCCATGGAAGCCTACTTCGCTTCGGAAATGAACGTGCGCAAGCGGCAAGTGTACTGCGACCTTTCCAAGGGCGATGTCACCGTACAGCCCGGAGCCATGCAGTGGACCATAGGCGACGTGAAAGCCACCACGGGGATTAAGAGCGCCAAAGACCTTCTCGGCAAGGCCGTGCGAGGCAGCCTGTCCGGCGAAAGCGCCATTAAACCCGAATACACGGGCACGGGTCGGCTGTGTTTGGAACCCACCGACACCTACATTCTCTTGGAAGATTTGGCCGACTGGAACGGGGCCATTATCTTAAAGGACGGTCTGTTTATGGCCTGTGACGGCCGACTGGAACAAAAAATCGTCGCCCGCACCAACGTATCGTCCGCCTTCGGGGGCATGGGACTTTTTAATCTGAGCCTTCGGGGCGACGGCGTGGTATGCCTCGAATCGCCGGTTCCCAGGGAAGAGCTGATCCTCGTGGATCTCGTCGACGACGTATTGAAAATCGACGGAAACCTGGCCTTGGCCTGGTCCAACAGCTTGGAATTTACCGTAGAGCGAAGCGGAAAAAGCTTAATCGGCTCCGCAGCCAGCGGCGAAGGTTTCGTCAACGCCTATCGCGGCACGGGGCGGGTAATTATGACTCCCGTCGTGGATGTACACCGCCAATTGCAAGACACCGTGAAAAATGACTGATGTACGAAACAATAGAAAAAAGGGCAGGTTCTCGGGACCTGTCCTTTTTTTACAACCTTATTTATAAATCAGATACGGTTCCCGTTGCGCTCGAAAGGCGTTTACGTCGCTTTCGTAGGCCTTTACGATTTCTTCCGGGGATGTGCGTGCCCGGAAAAGGCGGGCGATTTCTTCCGATCCCTGAATTAAATAAAACATGGAATAGGGTTTTTTGCAGGCGGGGACGTTGATAGGACGTATCTGATTGGCCACGGCTAAGGTGTAAATACCCGTGCGGGCCGGATTAAAGGTATGCCAATCCGTCACTTTCAACCGCACGCCCCCTCGGGAGCCTTTCGGCGCGGGAACAAATTGTACGCCGGGCAAATTCGCCGCGTTCAGGCGACGGGCGTATTCCTTGGAATCCAGATTTTTTCCCCCGACCCAATGAAAGTATTCGTCTTGGCCGATGCCCGTTTCTTCGCCACTTCCCGTGGCCATATACAAAAAGGCGCTTTCCAAATCGGGAATGTTCGGGCTCGTCTGAGCGAAGGGCAGACCCGTGTCTTGCCAAACCATATGGCGACTCCAATTTTTCATGGGCACCACGGTTACATCGGCGCCGATTTCCCGATTAAAGAACTGCCCCAATTCTCCGACGGTCATGCCGTGAGCCATGGGGATTTTGTCGATGCCTACGAAGGATTTAAAGCGGGTTTCCCGCAAGAAGCCTTCGACGATCTCACCGCCCAATGGGTTTGGCCGATCCAAGATCAAAATGGGGATGTTGTTTTCCTTCGCCGCCACCATGGCGTTCTGCAAAGTGGAAATGTAGGTGTAGGTGCGTGCGCCGATGTCCTGCATATCGTAGAGAAGAACATCCACCCCCTTGAGCATCTGAGGAGACGGTTTTCGCGTCGGCCCGTAAAGACTGTAGACGGGCAGGTGCATTTTCTTGTCGAAGTAACTCGCTACGTAGGCCCCCGCCGTCTGTTTGCCGTCTAGACCGTGTTCCGGGCTGTAAAGGGTCACGAGGGAGGCATTCGGGT
>JAEXBU010000001.1 GCA_023393815.1 Bacillota bacterium
TCTATAATGGTTTGGAAGGAGTGATGACATGAAGAATGTTTCCACGAAGAAGTTGACGATGATCGCCATGTTTATGGCGCTTACGACGGTGGCGACGATGGTAATACAAATTCCCATCCCCGCGACGAAAGGGTATTTAAACGTGGGAGATACGCTGGTAATCGCATCGGCTTTGTTAATGGGAAAGACGGCCGGTGGCCTCATAGGCGGCATCGGCTCGGCCCTGGCGGATCTCTTGTCGGGCTACGGTTACTACGCGCCCATTACCCTTGTGGTGAAGGGACTGGAAGGTTACGTGACCGGCCTCCTGCACGAAAAGACGAAGATGCCCTTTGTCCTCTCAGGCCTAATCGGCGGCGCGGTCATGGCCGTAGGGTATTTATTGGCGGAAGGGTTCATTCTCTACAATTTCCCCACCGCCCTTGCGAGCTTCGTGCCGAATTTCATTCAAGGGATCGCCGGCGCTCTTTTGGCGGATATACTTTACCCCCTGTTAAGACGGGCCTTAAAAGAAGAGGGCGTAGCCTGAAAAATTTTTCCATAAAAAAAGCCTCTCGATTGGAGAGGCTTTTTTCTTAGCAGGGTTTGACGACTTTGTATTGAATCATCAGTTCCGCAATTCGATACATATTGGTGATTTCTCCCACCTGCAATTTTTCTTTCAGCTCGTATTGGCCGAGGCAAAGGCCGCAGGAAAGGACTTGCGTACCGCGCTCTTTTAAGGCTTTTAAGTCGCCGATGACCTTTTCGTTCAAAGAAGGCAGAGTTACGCCCATATTGTAGAACACTACGTATTTCGGGGCGACGTCCTGTTCGGTAAGGGCGTAGATAAAGCCCTCCAACAGATTTTTGGAGAAGGTTTCGTCGCCGGTGCCCATGCGGTCCGAGGAGATGACGACGATGTATTCGCTGCTGTCTTCTTCAACCATGAGTTCGCAGGTACCTTGTGCGGTTTTTTTCAAGTAGACTTCGTAGTCGGTTTTGGAAAGGGCTTTTACCTCCGCCGTAAAGCCCAACTGTTTGCCCATTTTGGTTAGGTTTTCCGTGGCGATTTCGTTGTCCACTTTCACGAGGACTTCGTCCAAGTTTTCTTCTCGAATGGCCTTTTTCGTTAAAATTACCGGTCTCGGACAAGCGAGACCCATAGCGTCGATTGTTTTCATCTGATCACCTCACGTAAACTTTTTTGTCACCTTCGTCGATTATTTCCCCGATACAGGCTACGTCGATTCCGGCGGATTTCATTTCTTCCATCATTTTTTCTCCGTCCCCTCCGTCGACCGAGATCAATAGGCCGCCGGAGGTTTGGGGATCGAAGAGAACTTCTTCCAGGGCGAAGTCGTCGATTTCAAAGGCGACCTTGTTTCCGTAGGCGTTTCGGTTCCGTTGACCGCCGGCGGTAAAGAGGAAGTTTTCCGCCGCTTCCTTGGCGCCGGGGAGAATGTTCAGCTGATCCGAAAGTACGACGGCACTTGCGCCTTCGGCCATTTCACACAGGTGGCCTAAGAGGCCGAAACCCGTGACGTCGGTTAGGGCGTGCACGCGGTATTTTTTGAGAATGGCGTAGGCGTCTTTGTTGAGGCGGCACATGGATTCCACGGCCCGGTTATAATCCGCTTCGCGCACTTCGTCCACCTGGTAGCCGCTCATTAACAAAGACACGCCTAAGGGCTTGGTCAAGTACAGGGCGTCGCTCACCTCGGGCGTGTTGTTTCGAAGGACGTCGGATAGCTTTAACTTGCCGATGACGCTGAGGCCGTATTTAATCTTCGGGTCGTGAATGGAGTGGCCGCCGGTTAACGTGGCGCCCGCTTCTGCGCATACTTCGGCGCCCCCTTGAAGGATGGCGTCCAAGACGGCCATATCTTCCTCTTCGGGAAAGGCCACAATATTCATGGCGCTTACCGGCTCGGCGCCCATGGCGTACAGATCCGAAAGGGCGTTGGCGGCGGCGATTTTTCCGAAGGCGTAGGCGTCTTCCACCATGGGCGGAAAGAAGTCCAAGGACGTCACCACGGCCAGATCCTCTGCGATTTGAATCACGGCTCCGTCTTCGTTGCCTTCAAAGCCCGCGAGAATATCGTCCCTTTTATAAATGGGTAATTTCTTTAAAATTTGAGTCAGGTCGCCGGCGCCGATCTTGGCGTTGCAACCTCCGCAAACGTCTAAATGCATAGCATCCCTCCATAAGTGAATTATAACATAGGCGAAAGAGAGGAGCGGTTCGGGGGGAATAGAATTATCCAAGAAAAAAGAATTTTAATAGAGAAAGTAAATAGATGGCCCCGTCGACGCCGTTGTGCACCGCCTGCAAACGTGCTACACTGAGGCTGTTCCCTTAGGCTTTTTTGATCCGGCGGCGAACGAAATCCAAAATTTTTTTCGATACGTCCGTGCCCGTGGCGGCCTGAAAGGCCAGGTAGCTCATATTGGAATTGATTTCTACGAGCAGAGGGCCTTCATGGGAATCGATCAGGTCGATGCCGGAAAAGGAGAGGCCCGCCTCCTTGTGGGCGGCGAGGGCGATTGCCTTTTCTTCCCGGCTCAGCTCGACGGGTCGAGCCATGGAACCGGCGGCGATGTTGGCGCGAAAGTCCCCTTCGTTGCGCCGCTCGATAGCGCCGAGAATGGTATCGCCCACGATCAACACCCGCTTGTCCACGCCGGCGGATTCCGCGATAAATCGCTGGAAGAGAAAATCTTCCGTCCCCATACCCTCGGCGAGGGCGCGTAGATCGTCGCGGTCCTTTGCCAAATACACCTGTTCGCCGAAAGAGCCCTTGGCGGCCTTTACCACCATGGGGTAGCCGAAGCGGGCCTCCACCGTCTCGAGAAAAGCGTCCTGCAGGGCTTCGGTGCGGTAATGAAAGGGGGCGGGCACCGTGTCGATCATCGGGAGATGCTCGGCTAGGGCGAGAAAGGTGGCGATTTTATCGTCGGCCAGGGCGATGGATGCGGGCGAATTAAAGACCGGACAGGTTTTCGACAAAGCCTTCGCCAAGCGCACGTCCTTGTCGAAAAACAAAATGGCATCGGGGGCGGGGTCACCCTTCACATCCCGCGCCTCGATGTGGCCGCCCTCGAGGGAAAGGATAAAGTCCGTGTGGGGCTTTGCCAACACGTCGCCGCCCTTTTCTACGAGATCCTGAACTACCCGGTGAATGGCGAAGGAAAAGTAGCCGTGATAAATAATCGTAATCATGAAACCTCCGGAGGAATTATGTCTATAGAAAAAATACGAAGAGAAATCGACGCCGTGGACGATCAATTGGCCGTCCTCATGAAAACTCGCTTCGACCTGTCCAAAGCCATGGGCGAGGAAAAGAAAAAAATAAGACGCGCCGTCTACGACCCCGCGCGGGAGAAGGCGATCCTCCGCCGCGTGGAGGAGGCGGCCGCTCCCTACGGCGAGGAAGTGCGGGGCGTTTATGAAAAAATAATGGAATTTTCCCGACGTCTGCAACGTTAGACGTTCCCCTTGATTATAACCGATTTCACCTGTGATATAATCGAAAGAGGAGGCGATCCGATGAAAATTTTAATTGCAGAAGACGAAGCGGCAATTGCCGAAATTATCGCATACAATTTATCCAACGAAGGCTACGAAACGGCCATGGCCAAAGACGGCGTGGACTGCATGGAAACCTTCGAGGCGTGGGCGCCGGATCTGGTTCTTTTGGACGTGATGATGCCGCGCATGGACGGCTTTGAAACCTTGCGTGAAATTCGAAAAAAGAGCCGCGTGCCCGTGATTATGCTCACGGCGAAAGACTCCGAAGGCGACCGCATTCGCGGCTTGGAACTCGGCGCCGACGATTACGTGGTCAAGCCCTTTAGTATGGGGGAATTAATCGCCCGGGTGAAGGCGAACTTCCGCAGGCAGGATTTCGAAAACGAAGGCCATTTGCCCGACGAAGTGATCGAAGAGGCGGATCTGAACATCGATCCGGTAAAGTACGAGGTGACCAAGCGGGGGAAGGTCATCGACCTTACCCTGCGCGAATTCGAGTTGTTGAAGTACCTGGCTCAGTCGCCGGGCACGGTGTTCAGTCGCGAAACCCTTCTCGAAGAAGTGTGGGGCTACGAATATTACGGCGACATTCGCACGGTGGATGTGACCGTCCGCCGATTAAGAGAAAAGATCGAAGATGCGGGCGCGGATTTCCGCTACATTTTAACGAAGCGAGGAGTGGGCTATTACTTTGGAGGATAAGCATTATTCCAGCATTAAGTGGCGATTTATCTTTATCTACGTCCTTCTCGTGTTGGTGGTTATGGCCATTATCGGCGCCTTTATCGTAAACCGCCTGGAAGATGCTCAGTTGGAGAAGGTGCAGATCGATATGGAGCAAACCCTAAGCTCCATCGCCAACTCGTCGTCCTACTTAACCGAAACGCCTTGGGATGAAGTCCACGGCCGCATTCAAAACACCCTGGACGCGTGGCGCATCGGAAGCGACGAAGCCATTTACGTCATCGGCCCCGGCAAGACGCCGAAGATCATCGCCACCACGAACAATTCCGGAGATTTGGCGGCGGGGCAAAACGCCCTCGGAGAATCGGAGCTGTCGCCGAAGCTGATCCTGGACGGCTTTCGGGGAGAGGGCTCGTCGGTCATGCGCGAAGACGCCAAGACCAAAGTACGCTACGCCCATTACACCATGCCCGTCTACGCCAAAGACGGCACGGTGATGGGCTTATTTTACATGGTCACCGATTTAAGCGGCCTTTACGGCGTCGTCGACGACGCCCGCGTGATTATGACCTACGCCGTGATGGTGGCCATAGGGATTACCACCCTTCTCGCCTACATCCTCGCCCGCTCCATCACCCTGCCCATACGGGATGTGACGCGCCAGGCGCGGGAAATGGCCGAGGGAAATTTCAACCAAAAAGTCGACGTAAAGAGCAACGACGAAATCGGCCGGCTCGGGAGTATGTTCAACTACTTAACCGAGGAATTGGAAGAGACCATGTCTCGCATGGACTCGGAGCGCTCGAAATTGGACACCATGTTTCACTATATGTCCGAAGGTGTCATGGCCGTGGATTCTATGGGCAAGCTCATTCACGTAAACCCGGTGGCGCGGGAAATTTTGGATCTCCCCGACGATGTCGTGGGTCGCTTTTTCGACGTGAAAAGGCTCAATATTCAAAAGCTCAACTATTTTGAAGTCGGCTCCTTAACCGGGCTCAGTCAAGTGG
>JAEXBU010000022.1 GCA_023393815.1 Bacillota bacterium
ATTCACCATAGCGCCCCATAGCCAAAGAAAACAGGCCGGCAGCCACCGTGTCTTGTTCCGAGCGATTCATAAAATCCTGAAATCCTTGGGTTCGCTCCACCTTCTTTGTGTTCAGATTCTCCATTAAGGCACCTACCTTTTTTTCAAAAGGCAGGACACCCAACGGCGGCAGGAAACCCGCTTTTTCCATGGACACCGTATCTAAGAGACCGTAATCCCCCGCCGACAGATCCGGCGAGGCGTAAGGGCTTAAATATCGATCCACGGGATTTATCGGCAAAATTTGCCAATACATAAAGCCCGCCGCCTTTAGAAAATCGATGTAGTGTTTCGCCTGTGAAAAATCGCCCCGTCCACCGGAAGAGGGCAGAGAAAACAGCGGCAACAATAGGCCTGCATCCATAAATCGCCTCCCATGAAAAAAGCCCTGCAAAAGCAGGGCCTGCATTGTGTTCATTGTCCTAAAAAAAGCGGTCGTTGTCAACGGCGCTATTCTCCGTCTTTTTCCTCGAAAGTTTTCGTTTCGTCGGTTCCGTCGGCTCGATTTTTTTCCAAAATTTCCATAAATTCCGCGCCGGTGATCGTCTCTTTCTTTAAAAGATAATGGCTGATGGCGTGAAGACTGTCGATGTTTTCCGTAAGGATTTCGTGGCTCTTTTCCTGCGCCTTAGTCACGATGGCATTGACGGCCATGTCGATGTCAAAGGCGCGCCTGTCGGAAACGGCCAGCGTGGTGTCGCCGCCCAAATACTTGTTGGTCTGCGTTTCCATTGCGACGAAACCGAATTCATCGGTCATGCCATAACGGGTAATCATAGAACGGGCAATTTTCGTCGCCTGTTCAATGTCGTTGGACGCTCCGGTAGTACGGGTGTTGAAGATCAACTCTTCCGCCGCCCGGCCGCCGGTAAAAGTGACGATTTTGTTAAAGGCCTCTTCCTTGCTGATCAAAAACTTTTCTTCTTCATCCACTTGCATGGTGTAGCCTAAAGCACCACTGGTTCGGGGAATAATCGTAATTTTGTGCACCGGCGCCGATTCTTTTTGCATTGCGGCAACCAAGGCGTGGCCCACTTCGTGGTAGGCGATGATTTCTTTTTCCCGAGGACTGATTACCGTGTTTTTCCGTTGATGGCCGGCAATAACGACCTCTACGCTTTCCATAAGATCCTCTTCGCTCATGACATGGCGGCCGCAGCGCACGGCGCGCAGAGCCGCTTCGTTGATCATATTGGCGAGATCCGCCCCGCTGGCACCGGCAGTGGCGCGCGCGACGGCATTGTAATCGATATTCGCTTCGGTCTTCACATCCTTGGCGTGAACCTTCAAAATGGCTTCGCGGCCGGAAAGATCCGGAAGTTCCACCGGAATCCGGCGGTCAAAGCGTCCGGGTCGCAGGAGAGCCGGATCCAGCGATTCGGGTCGGTTGGTTGCGGCGAGAATTACCACACCGCTGTTTCCTTCAAACCCGTCCATTTCCGCCAATAATTGATTCAGCGTCTGTTCCCGCTCGTCGTTTCCGGAAAAACCGGCGCCATCGCGCTTCTTGCCGATGGTGTCGATTTCGTCGATGAAGACGATACAGGGAGCCTTTTCCTTGGCCTGTTCGAAGAGGTCGCGCACTTTGGCGGCACCGAGGCCCACGAACATTTCTACAAATTCCGAACCGGAGATAGAGAAAAACGGCACGTCCGCTTCCCCGGCTACGGCTTTCGCGAGTAACGTCTTTCCCGTTCCCGGAGGACCTACCAACAGAGCGCCCTTGGGAAGTTTCGCTCCGATGGCGGAATACCTGTCCGGATTGTGTAAAAAATCGACGATCTCCGACAAGTCGTCTTTGGCCTCGTCCTGACCCGCCACGTTGGCGAATGTAATTCCCTCTACGCTCTGGTCGTATATCTTTGCGTTGCTTTTTCCGAAACTCATAGGGCCGACGCCGCCTTTTCCCATGGATTTCGTCATGGAGCGCAGGAAAATCTGTCCTACCGCCACCATCACCACAACCATCAAGACAAAACTTAATAAACTTTGCAAAATGGGATTCATCTCGCTCGGGTACTTGCGATCGAATTCCACGCCGTTGTCGTAGAGACGATTGACCAAACTTTCATCCGGAAAGCGCGCCGTTTCATAACGCGTATCCTTTTCCCCTTTTATCGTGAAGGCAATTTGCTTATCCGAAATGTGGGCCTCTTTTACCTTCTTTTGATCGACGTCCGACAAAAATTCATTGTAGCTGACGTTTTTTATCTTCACCGGGTCTTTTAACATCTTCGGCATAAGCATAAAAGAAATTAAAAAGACCAGGATAATGCCGATAGCGTAATACAAAAACATCGGCTTATTTATATCTTTTTTCATCCCATCCTCCATTCATTCTATTTTTAATATATATCCACTATTTTATTTCTTATGCAAAAACCGATCTCTGAGAGAGTACCACAGCAACGGGTGCGCCACACGTTAAACAAAAAAATTTTCCCACATCTTAACCATTCGTCTCGAAAAGTTACGTCTCGTTTACAAATAGGTCTCGATTCCCGCGCGAACCTGACTTTCCGATAACCCTATGGTAGAATGAATATACTCATTAAATGACACACTTGGAGGAGGTTCCCATGAAGAAAATAAAATTAACTGCACTTACCGGCATTTGTCTCGGCCTTTTTATGGTCGCTACCGGTTGCACGCAAAGCACGGCCAAAGCGGAAAATGCGGAAAACAAAGTCGAAGTGGTGGAAAACCAAAAGACATCGGAAAACTTAGATAAGGAAGCCGAAGAAGCAAAAAACGAAAAGAAAAATTCCGAAAACAACGCGACCGATTCCAAAGATGGAAAGGACGACAAAGATAAAAAACAGGCCGATAAAAAGGACGGCGAAGACAAACGCTACGACGTCACCTTAACCTATCCCTCCACCGCCTACCTCGTCGATGGAGATGAAGACAATAAAAAAGTGACAGAAAAAACTACTCTCACCGCAAAAAAAGACGACGTGGTCAAAAAAGTGCTGGATCAATTGAGCCAAAACCCGAAAACGGAGGGTGCCGAACCCATAGGCCTGGACAAATACGACTACTCGCAATCGAAGTTGGACGGCACGACGGCCGTAGTCGATCTCTCCGGCAATCTCGCCGGCGGCTCCATGGAAGAAGAAATCCTTGCCCGCTCCATCGTCAACAGTCTCCTTTCCGTAGACGGCATTAAGGCCGTGGAATTTACGGTAAACGGAGAGAAGGCGGAAAGTCTGATGGGCCATGTAGATATTTCCGAGCCCTTTACAAAAAATCTATAAAAAACAAGCCTCGTAAAGAGACTTGTTCTAGAAAGGATCTACAGGTCCTTTCTTTTTTTGCTTATTTCTCTCTATAATCGGTGCGGTGCGCAAGGGCCGTCGCCACGGTTAGTTCATCGTAATACTCCAAATCGCCGCCCACGGGAATACCATGGGCAATGCGCGTAATGTGTATATCCACATTCGCGAGCATCCGCGTAATGTAACGGGCCGTTAAATCGCCGTCTTTCGTGGGGTTGGTTGCGAGGATCAACTCTTTCACCGGCTCGTGCTTGAGCCGCTCCAAGAGCTCTTTAATTCTCAAATCCCCCGGCTGAACGCCCCGCTCGGGCACGATGACCCCGTGAAGCACGTGATATAGCCCGTTGTATTTTCCCGTCGCCTCCATCACCTGTACGTCTTGCGGCCGCTCCACCACGCAAATCACCGATCGATCCCTTCGCTCGCTCTTGCAGATGCCGCAGGGATCAGAGTCCGTGTAGTCGTGGCAGATGCTGCACTCTCGGATCTTTTCTCTCGCCTCGCGAATAGCTTCGGACAATTTTTCCGCCTCTTCAGGCGCAGAATCCAACAAGTAGTAACTGAGTCGACGCGCCGTCTTCGTGCCGATGCCCGGCAAGCGAGACAAACGGTAGATCAACTCTTCCAGGGGCTTGTCCATAATTAAAACATACCCGGCATCGTAAGACCGCCGGTTAAGCGGGACATTTCCCCTTCCGTCTTTTCTCTCGCGCTGGCCATGGCTTCGCGAATGGCGGCAAGAATTAAATCTTCCAAGGTTTCCACATCCTCCGGATCCACCACGTCGGGATCGATGGACAATCTGAGCAACTCTTGCTTCCCGTTGACGACCGCAGTAACCACGCCGCCCCCGGCAGTCGCTTCAAATTCCTGTTTATTCAGATCCTCCTGCATTTTTTCCATATCTTTTTGCAGCTTCTGAACCTGTTTCATCATATTATTCATATTTTTCCCGCCCATATTGGGAAATCCCTTCGCCATATTGCCTCCTCATTCTTTTTCTATCGTTACGTCTTTAAATACCCGCGCAATGGATTGAAGTACGGGATCGTCCTCGTCGCCGACAGCTTCCACGCGCACGGACATTTCCGCGCCTAAAACTTGGCGGACACCCTCTGCCAACGGCTTTTCGTTGGCCTCGCTTTTCAGCATTTTTATGTGAAAGGCGAATTTCGGTTGAAATAGAATCGTCAATTGCTTTCCACAGACCTTCGCCCCTTCCGCGTCTTTTAAAAGGGCCGCACAGGCGACGCTCTTTTCATGTACCGTCGTTTGAATTTTTTTCCACGCCTCGTCGGCCAGAAGCGCTTTGTCGCCTTCTATTATAGCATGGTCCTCATCGTCCCTCAAAGGCGGCTCGTCTCCTTGGGCATCTTCGCGCACTTCCTTCACGGACTCGACTTTCTTTTTCTTTTTCGGCGGCTTTTTCTCAACTTTTCCCGACGTCCGCATTTCCTCTTGAAAATCCGATTCCGCCCCACCTCCTCCTTTATTGAAACGCAAGGCTTTTAAAAGAAGAATCTCGACCACCGTCTTCGGATCCTTGGCATAGCGAAATTGTTCGCGCCCCTTTTGAAAGAGGTCGAGGCAGCGAAAGCCAAAGTCCTCATCGATCGCCTCGGCATGGGCCTTGAAAATCTCCGTTTCTTTTTCGCTGAACCCTTTCGGCGCCGTCTGCGTGTAGCCGTAAAACAGCAAATCGCGAAAGTAGTCAATCAACGCGTCCAACAAGAGCGTAAAATTCTTGCCCCGGTCGTAAGCTCGGCGGACAGCATCGACAATCAAAGTACCGTCCCACGCGAGAATTCCGTCTACAATGCGAAAAATTCCCTCTTCTTCCGTCAGTCCCAAAGCATCGTACACCATCTCGCCGTCTACGACGCCGTCACTTGTGGAAAGTACCTGATCCAATATAGAGAGGCTGTCGCGCATACTACCGTCGCTGTGTGCGGCGATAATCGACAAGCCCTCTTCGGTGTAGCCGCGCCCTTCCAAATCCAAAATACGAGCCAGCTCCCCTTGAATTTCTTCCTCTTTTAGGCGAAAGAAGGTAAAACGCTGGGCTCGAGAGAGAATGGTCGCGGGGATCTTTTCTGGCTCCGTTGTGGCCAGAATAAACAGGGCGTGCGCCGGTGGCTCTTCCAAAATTTTTAAAAGGGCATTAAAGGCGCCCTTACTGAGCATATGGACTTCGTCGATAATATAGACTTTTTTCTTGGCCACGGCCGGCGCATAAGCCACGTGCTCGCGTATCTCCCGTATGTCATCCACGGAATTATTGCTCGCCGCGTCGATTTCCATTACATCAAACAAGCTTTCATCCAATATGCCGCGACACACTTTGCATTGGTTGCACGGATTGGCACCATCGGGCTCGAGACAATTTACCGCGCGGGCAAAAATCTTTGCCACCGAGGTCTTTCCCGTACCACGCGTGCCGGAAAAAATATAGGCGTGATGCACGCGGTCTTCTATAATTTGATTTTTCAGTGCGGTAATCGTCATTGTTTGGCCGACCACTTCGTCAAAAGTCTTCGGCCGATACCTTCTATACAGTGCTTGCATAATCGCCTCCGATCCCTAGTATACATGAAAACCGTTCGAGGAGAAATCTTTTCTCTTGGCTCTTTCTTTGACTGAATCCGAAAATTTTGACTGATTGTTCACGATTCTATCACATTGGACGGTTATACTAAGGCTACATCAATG
>JAEXBU010000098.1 GCA_023393815.1 Bacillota bacterium
CGAAAGCTTGGATGCCATTGCCGAGTATCTGAACCGAATCAAAATCAATTCCTACGAGTACTTTACCGTGGGGACACTGGAGTACTTGCATCGAGGCGGCCGCGTATCGAAGGCCAGCAAAATCGCGAGCGGTGTCTTGCAGCTGTGTCCCATGCTCGACGTAGACAAAGAAACGGGGACCTTGCAGCTTTTGGACGTGTACCGGGGACAAAAAGCGTTTCTAAAGAAACTGAGAAAATACCTGGAAGAGCACTCGAAAGACGGCGTGTTCAATCCCAAGCAACGAGTGTACGTCTATTCCGGCGATTGGCCCGAGCGCGTGGAAGTGGTGAAAAACTTTTTAATCAAAGACATGGGGATGGACGCGAAAAATATCGATACGACGCCCAGAATCGGCAGCGTCATCGGGGCCCACACGGGTCCGGAAGTTGTAGCGGTTACTTTTTCCGGCGATCCCGACGAGCTGTCTCTCGTAGAAGAGTAAAAAGAGACCGACAGGAGAAAACCTCTTGTCGGTCTTTTTTTGTTAGCTATTCGTTTCGTCTTCTACCGGTTTCGGCTGTTTTAAAATGTGCTTGTAATATACTTTTTCCACGAGCATGGACATGGCATTGTCCCCGGCCATATTGGTGCCGCCACCATGGCCACGCCCAAAACGGCGATCAATTGCAGGAGAAGTCCGAAATTGTGGGGCATATGGTACATATAAAGCAAGATGTAGACGCAGGCGGTGAAGTTGGCTGAAAACGTCGCGGCCACTTTCGTGACCATTTCCGGAAAAAAGGCCGCGCGTCATGGAAGTGAAGAGAGAAAAGGAAAAATTTTATAGAACTTGCGAGAAAAATCAAAGGAGTAGGGCGATGTAGGGGGGAAAGGCAATGAATGGGTGTAAAATGCGTGAAAAGATTCTTTTCAATGGGAGAACATTGTGATAGTATTTTAACCAATAGAAGCTACCCATAGATTGGAGGAACAGCGTGAACAACGAGAAACGCAATTATATTACATCCATCAGTTTCGGTGTCGCGACGGTTTGGTTCTCTACCCACTGCGGTGCAGGCTTTGCATCGGGGACTCAGGAACTGCAATTCTTCGCGAACCACGGATGGTTCGGCACACTTATGCCGATTATTACTTTTATTTTGATCGCCATTACCTATTACGTGGGCCTCGAAACGGCGCGCCAAACGGACAAGTGGGGCTACGACGCCTGGTCGAAGGAAGCGTATGGCAAATACGCCAAGATCTTTACTCCGGCCATGGACGTGAGCGTCGTCATTACTACCATCGCGGCATCGGCTGCCACCATCGCCTCGGGCGGTCTTTTGGTTAACCAATATTTAGGCCTTCCCGTACTCGTCGGATCCATCCTTATGGTGGTGATCGTCACTCTCTTGGTTATTTTCGGCGAAGAGCTCGTCCGCAAAAACGCGACCATTATGACTATTATGATTTTAGCTATTATTTCCATTGTCATCGTGGCAGGTCTGATTAAATTCGGCCCGGACATCGCTCGCCTCTTCTCCGAACGTTACGTGAACCCCAACGCTACGAAGTGGGGCATTTCTGCATCGGATGCGACGGTACCAGGAAACATCGGCAACTCCCTCTTATGGGCGCTGACCTATGCGGGTTTCCAAATTTCCGCCATCGGCGGGATTGCAGCTTCCTTTAAGGGCGGTAAATACAAAAACGAAGCGAAAGGCGCGATGATCATCGGCTGCATTATGAACATCCTTATGCTCGTAGGCATTACCTTGTTGATCTTCTCTCAAATGCCGGAGATTTATTTAGACGAAGCTACACGGGCGTTGCCTACCATCGCCGTGGTGGATCAACTGAACATTCCCGTCCTGGCCGTGCTTTATCCGATCCTTCTGTTCCTCGCGTTAATCACGACCGCCGTAGGCTTTATCTTCGGCATCGTGACCAGGGTGGAACCCCACATTATGAAAAACGAAACCAATACGGTCAAGAAAAAGGCCATTATCGCTGTGATCTCCTTGGTCATCTGCTATTTGGTTTCCACTTTGGGCCTCATGTGGATCGTACAAAATGCCTACAAATACCTGGGTATCTTTAACTGGGTGCTGATCATTCTGCCCCTTTGGATCTTGGGATATAAAAACATTAGACGCCGAGATCAATTGGCCGAAAAATAATCGTTTGTAACAACGAAGGGATGGCTTTTATTACACATAGGCGAAAAAGAATGGTCCCGTGGCCATTCTTTTTTTCGCATTTTTACAAGGAGGCATGGACTTGCACAAAGAAATAAAATCCTTTACAGGAATTCGCGCCCTAGCCCTGTGGAGCGTAATCCTCTATCACTTGTATCCCCACAAATTGGTGGGCGGCTACTTGGGCGTAGTGCTGTTTTTTCTGCTCTCGGGCTATTTACTGATGCGTCAGAGCGTGTCTGAGAAAACCCATGCGCCTTTGAAAAAATTTGCCAAACAGTATAAAAAGTTGACGCCGCCCTTAGTCTTTGTCGTGGCCGTCGTGGCCTTTGTCGCCGCCGTAGCCTTTCAAGGGGACTTTCGCGACGTGGCGGCTTCGGGGATCAGTGCAGTTTTCGGCCTCAACAACTGGCAGCAAATTCTGCGCGGCTTTTCCTACTTCGATCTGCATGGAAAGTTTTTGCCCTTCACCCACTTTTGGGCCTTGTCGGTACAGATGCAGTTTTATTTGATTTGGGCGATTTTGCGGCGTATATGCGGAAAGGATCGGGGAAAGCTCGTCCTGTCTCTCGCTGTGACGGGAGGTATTTCTCTGTTCCTTATGCCCGCCATGACGCTCTTCGTCAAGGATATAACCCGCGTCTACTATGGCACGGACACCCGCTATTTCGCTTTCGCCCTGGGAGCTCTTGCGGGACTGATGGGGGAAAAAGGCGCCTTTAAGCGCAGCCAAAAGAAAAAGGCTTTGCCGGCGGCCGGCGCGCTTTTCGCGGTGCTTTTGTGTTTTCTCTTCCTTCGGAGCGGCGGCTTTTTGTACTACGGGGGCATGGCTCTGTTCAGCTTTTTGGGCGCCTACCTTTTGTTGGTGACGGCAAAAGACGACAATGCCCTGGCCGGGGTTTTGTCCCATCCCGTCCTTCGCTATTTCGGGCGCAGAAGCTATGAACTTTATTTGTGGCAGTACCCGGTGATGCTCGTCTTTCAACAGGCCTTCTCCCACAGCAAACTTCCCTACGGTCTCGTGGTATTGGCGCAGCTGCCGATCCTCCTCCTCTTAGGAGAGGGAACCTATCGCCTCTTCAGAGGGCGGAGAAAGAAGAGCGTTCTCGCGGCCTCTTTTGTCGCCGTCGTCGTCCTTACGGTCGTAGGGAGCGTCGCTTTTTCTCCCGAACGCATGGCCGCGAGGGAAACGGTGGAGGAGAAGCAAGTCGAGGGAAGGGAGTCGAAGTCCACAAAGGACGAAAACCTGCCCGATGAGGTGAAAGAGATCAACCGTCGCTGGCCCGCGGTTGCCATCGGAGAAAAAGACATCGACGCGTTGGCCGAAAGAGACGGGCTCATGATCGGCGACAGTTTGACGGAAATGGAAGCCGGCTATATCAAAAGGCTCCTTCCGGAATTCATCGTCGACGGGAAGAAAAACCGGCGAATGGCAGAGGGAAAAGAGGCCTTAAAAAGCCACGACTTAAGCGATCTGTCCGCGGATGCGCCCATCGTCATTCAACTGGGAACCAACAGCGACTTTTCCGTCAAAGCGTTGAAGGATCTCATTGCCGCCGCCGAAGGCCACAGCGTGTATTTGGTGAACGCGGTCATGCCCGATCCTTGGGAGGGTTCCGTCAACGAGAAGCTCGCCGACGCCGCCAAGGCCTCGGAGCGGGTGTACCTTATCGACTGGTACAAAATTGCCAAGGAAGAAGACGAGCTCTTTATTTCCGATCACACCCATCCGAAGGATTTGGGCTTCTACCTCTTTGCGCAAACCGTTGCCAAGGGAGTGATGCCTTCGGTGAGGCCCACAAAGGACGCATCGGAAAAACAAGGGGCGAAACCGGAGGAGGCGAAGGAGGAAAAAGAGGCCGCCGATTTTCCGACACGGACGGTGCAGGGGGAATAATGTATTTTTTTCCGACCTCTCTTGCGGCGAAAAAGCGAGGGTAGTATAGTATTTTCCAAACTGACGCAATGAAATAGACTGGGAGGTTACACTATGTATATGCCGAATTACTATGTATCCAAGGACGGTTACGACGAACTGCCCGAGGTTTTGGCCGCTCGCGGCTATAAAAAAGTCGTTCTCGTCGGCGGCGAGCGTGCCTTAAAGGCCGCATCGGGAAAGATCAAAAAAGCCTTGGATGAAACCGACGTTCGAATCACCGGCGAATTCGTCTACGGTGTGGAATGTACGGATGAAAACATCGATCGACTGAAGAAAGAGCCGGCGGTTCTGGAAGCCGATGTCATCTTCGGCATCGGCGGCGGAAAAGCTCTGGATACCTCCAAGGTTCTATCTCTTCGTGCAAATAAGCCCGCCTTTTCCTTCCCCACCATTTGCTCCAACTGTGCGGCCATGACCGCCATCGCCGTCGTCTACCACGCCGACGGTTCCGTGCGCGGATACGAATATCCCAAGTCCCCGACCGATATTTTTATCGATCTTTCGATTATCGCCGAGGCGCCGGACATTTATTTCTGGGCCGGCATCGGCGACGGAATCAGCAAACAGGCGGAAGTCCTTTCCGCATCCGAGGGCGACGACCTGAGCCACATGGCTCGCTTGGGCGTGGGCATCGCCCGGACCTGCGAAGCTCCCTTCCTGAAGTGGGGTGCCGAAGGCCTGGAAGATGTGAAGAATAACCGCGTTTCCCGCGCCGTGGAGGAAGTGGCTTTGGATGTGCTGGTCTCTACAGGTTACGTGAGCAACCTCACCAATCAGCCGGATTTCTACTACAATTCCTACATCGCCCACATTTTCTTCGACGCCGCCTGTCTGATCCCCAGAGAAGGCAATTACCTTCACGGAGAAGTTGTATCCTTCGGCGTCATGGTGCTCCACGCCTACGACGGAAACGACGCGGAACTCGAAAAAATCGCCCGCTTCAACCAATCCTTGGGTCTGCCCGTTACCCTGGCCGACGTAGGTCTTACGGTGGACGACTTGGACAAAATGATGACCTTTGTTCCCGAAACTACCGAGTACGAGCGTTCGAGCAAAGACATTTCCATCGAGAGAATCAAAGCCGCCGCTATAAAGGCCGATGCCTATGGCCGCAGCTTGAAATAAGTCCATAAATAAGAAAAACCCTGTCTCCACGGACAGGGTTTTTTCTTCGAGGCGGGATCGATTATTTTGTCTTTTTCATTGGAAGATACGGTTACGGACGAGTGGAAACCGTTGTCGGGTGGGCATCTTCGGCGGGAATGCCCACCACCGTACGGCCGTCGGCTACGGAATGAAGAACCACGGCGCCGGCGCCGACTTGGGATCCTTCGCCGATAGTGACGGGGCCTAAAATCGTGGCGCGCGCGCCGATCATGGCTCCGTTTTTTACCGTCGGATGGCGTTTTTTCCTGTTCAGACCGCGGCCACCCAATGTAACCCCGTGGTACAAGGTAACGTCGTCGCCGATTTCCGCCGTTTCTCCGATCACCACGCCCATGCCGTGATCGATAAAGAGTCTTTCTCCAATCACGGCTCCCGGGTGAATTTCGATCCCCGTAATCCGCCGCATTCGATGGGAGAGGAGGCGCGCGAGGGTCGTGTGACCGGCCTCATACAGACGGTGGGCGCGTCGGTGACTTAAAAGAGCCCGGACCATGGGATAGCAGAACATGGCTTCGAATAAGTTTTTACAGGCCGGATCTTTTTTTAGGATGACGCGAGCGATTTCTATGCGTTCCTTAAAAAACATGGTCTAGAAAAGTTCCGTGGACATATAACGTTCGGCGGCATCGGGTAGAACCGTTACGATGTTGCCTTCGTAGGTTTCCAAAAGTTTCCTAGCGGCCAATACGTTGGCGCCGGAGGAAATGCCCACGCTCAAACCTTCTTCCGCGCTCAATTTCTTTGCCATGGCGATGGCGTCGTCGCCTCGAACGGTCATGACCTCGTCGACGACGGAGGGATCGTAATTTCCGGGAATAAAGTTGGCGCCGATCCCTTGAATTTTGTGGCTGTTCGCTTTATTTTGCGTAATTAAGGGGCTTTCCTCAGGCTCCACGCCGACGATGCGGGTGTGGGGATTTTTCGCCTTCAGCGCTCGGCCTACGCCCGTGACCGTCCCACCGGTGCCGATGCCTGCGACAAAGACCGCAATATCTTTCAAGGCGTTTAAAATTTCGGGGCCCGTGGTCAGCTCGTGAATGCGCGGGTTGGCAGGATTGTTAAATTGGTCGGGCATAAAATAGTCGCCCCCTGCGGCCATTTCCTTCGCCTTGTCCACGGCCGCCTGCATACCGCCGTCTTCGATTAAAATAAGTTCCGCGCCGAAAGAGCGGATCAGCGCCTTGCGTTCGTCGCTCATGGAGGCGGGCATGACGATGGATACGTCGTAGCCCAATTGTTTGCCTACCATGGCCAGGGCGATGCCCGTGTTTCCCGACGTGGGTTCCACAATCTTCATACCCGGCTTGAGTGCGCCGCGATTGATGGCATCTTCGATCATGCCGTAAGCCACCCGATCCTTAATGGACGCGGCGGGATTATTTTTTTCCACTTTGGCGTAGATGCGGCCGCCTCCCATTTTCAACTGTACTAGCGGCGTCTTGCCGACGGTGTCTAAAATATTCATAATAAAACCAACCTTTCTGCTTTGAATTACTCTTGACATTGTAACGCGAAAGGCGTGCGATGTAAACGGTTGAAAAATTTTTTTCTTTTTCTTTTTGTAACAAAGGCCTTTCTGTTTCGATCTATTCTTTTCGGTATGCCCGAAAAGAAAAGAGGATCCGTTAGGATCCCGCACATACAGAAAGAAGGGAAAGGGGAGGGATGGAGCGAGAGGAGATTAAAGGGTTATAAAAGTTCCAAGCCCTTTCTCTTTCCCCCGTTGGTAGACTTTTTCTCCTGCTACGATATCGAAGACCGCGGAGCCCGTGGATTTAAACAGGGTGATTTCGTCGTCTCTTTCTCTGCCGGGGAGATGGTGTAAAAGGACGCTTCCGAGTTCGTTGGCGATTTTTTCGCGGGGTACAAGGCCGTCTTCTATGGGCTTTATCATATCTCCGGCCTCGTTCAACACGCCATCGGCGGTATCGACGTAAATTTTGTCCGCCCGTACTACGATCTCCGGCGGAAGTTCGATCATCTCCGGCGTGTAGGAGCCGACGCCGTTAATGTGGCAGCCCTCTTTGACCTTGCTTCCGTCGAAGACCGGCTCTTTCGACGTAGTCACGGCCGTAATAATGTCCGCTTCACCCAGAACGGGATCCAAGTCAGAGACGGGGACGAGCTTCGCCTTGTAAGGCGCCATGGATTCCTTTACCGAATCTACGAAGGCTTCGGCCTTTTCCTGTTTTCGATTAAAGATATAGGCGGTTTCAATATCCCGTACGGCCAAGACCGATTCCAACTGGCTTTCTGCCTGGCCGCCGGTGCCGATCAAAAGGAAGGTCTTGGCGTTTTTCCTAGCCAAAAGATCGGTCGCCGCGCCGCTCAAGCCGCCGGTGCGCATACGCGTCAGCTCCGTACCGTCCATAATGCCTTTGACAAGCCCCGTGTCCGTATCCATAACCACCATAGTCGCCGGCACCGCGGGCAGGCCCTTCGACGGATTTTGCGGATAGACAGAGATGATCTTCGCCCCTAAGGCGTGGGACTCTTCCACCAAGCCGGGCATAAAGAGGGCTTGTCCTTCGGCCTCGTGTACATCCAAATTGCTTCTCAAAGGGATGTTCGTCTTTTTCGCCGTGTATAGAGCCATGGCTTCTTTGTCGGCTTCAATTACCTCCTCGACGGACATGGATGCCGCGACTTCCTCTGCATTCAGTACCAATAATTTCATGATGCCTCCTTGATTTTTACGCCTCTTATGGCGAAAGAAAAAGCGCCCTGCCGAGGCAAGGTGCTTAATTTTGTTAAATTCTGCAGGTCACTTTGTTGACCAGGACGGGGACTTTGGCCGCATTCAAGACTTTGTCGGAAACGGAGCCCAAAAGGGTTCTGGAGAAGCCGCCTAAGCCGCGGCTGCCGATGACGATCAAATCTACGTTCATTTCTTCGGAGCACTTGACAATTTCCTCCGACGCGCGACCGACGCGAACCGAAGTTTCCACGTCGTCCGTGTAACTGATCGTAGCTAAGGCCTTATCCAAAATTTGTTCTCCTCGCACTCGTTGCGCCTTTTTAAAGTCCGTGGAGAGGAAATTGCCCGGATAATGTTCGATGACGTTGGTATCCGCCAAGACCGTGAGAATAATCAGTTTGGAGTGGAAGGCTTGCGCCAATAATTCCCCCTCTTTCAGTGCGCAGTAAGAATCTTGCGAACCGTCGACCGGAACTAATATTTTCTTATACATAGGAACGCCTCCTTTGTATATAGGATACCATAGTAACGCATTGTTTAAACAAATCACACGGAAATTCCTCCGTTTTAGAAAAGAAAATGAGGGTATTTGTAAGAGTAGAAGGACAAAAGCAACAGAAAAAAGAAAGGAACACTTATGATTCGAACGATTCAACGCATGGTGCATGGCGAAGCCGGAGTGGACGGGGCCGGCGTGCACTTAAAACACGTTTTAAATCATTCCACAGTGAAAGACGCCGATCCCTTGCTCCTCTTGGATGCCTTTGATTCGAAAGACCCCGAGGACTACGTGGCGGGCTTTCCCATGCACCCTCACCGGGGCATCGAGACCATTTCCTATGTAGTGGAAGGGACGATGGTTCACCGCGATTCTTTGGGAAACGAAGACGCGGTATCGGACGGAGGCGTACAGTGGATGACGGCGGGAAGCGGCATTTTCCACGAGGAAATGATCCCGCCGGCGGATCACCTGTTTGGCGTGCAACTGTGGCTTAATTTAAAGAAAAAAGACAAGTTTGCGCCGCCGGCTTACGTGGCGATCCCTTCCGAAGATATACAGGACATTCCCTTTGACGGAGGATATTTGCGCCTCCTGGCCGGACGTTACGAAGGCCACGAAGGGCACTTGTCCGCCTACCAACCTTTGGATTACTACGACGTGCACATCGAGCCCGGGAAGCAATTTCGCACCAAGGTGGACAACAAAGCGTCCGCAACCCTCTTTGCTTTGCTGGGGAGCCCCACGGTGCAGGGAGAGGCCGTGACGCCTTTTGAAGCCGCCATTTTAACTGAAGGCGATGAAATCGTCATCGACAACGATACGGACGAGGTTATTTCCGTTTTGGTCTTTATTTCCGAACCGGTGGAAGAA
Organism: Bacillota bacterium; assembly: GCA_023393815.1. GTDB lineage: Bacteria > Bacillota > Clostridia > Tissierellales > Peptoniphilaceae > Aedoeadaptatus. The sequence goes on from JAEXBU010000098.1 coordinate 9,357, forward strand.
CCCGTCGCCTGGTGGGGACCCATCGTCATGAACACGGAAAAAGAGTTGGAAGAGGCCTTCGAGGAAATGCGAAAGGGAACCTTTGTAAAAGAAGAAATTACCATGAGTCGGGAATAATTCCCCAGAGACCGCGGTGGAGAAGAGCCGCGGTTTTTTCGTGCAAAATTTTGGTGGGGAAAAGAAAAAGAATGTGTTTCCCGCCTTTTCCTCGGAAGGGATTTTGATATAATAGCGGTGGAGGAAAGAATGAAATTTTGTGCAATAGCCAGTGGCAGTAGCGGCAACTGCCAGTATATAGAAACGAATGAAAAGAAAATACTGATCGACGCGGGTTTAAGCGGCAAGGCCATTGAGGAAAATTTGCGCGCCGTGGGGGTAGATCCCTCCGGTCTCGACGCCATCTTCGTTACCCACGAGCACAACGATCACGTGAAGGGCGTGGGCATTTTGGCGCGCCGCTACGGGCTGGAGGTCTTCGCCAACGAAGCCACGTGGCGAGCCATGGAAAAGACGATAAAGCGCATCGACGACCACAAACGCCACGTCTTTCGTACGGCCGAAGCCTTTCGCTACGGCGATATGGAGGTGGTGCCCATGGCCCTTTTTCACGATGCGCAAGAGGCGACGGGCTATGTGATTCACGCCGGGGAAAAGAAACTGTCGGTGTTGACGGACACGGGTTGGGTGAACACGTCCATGCTCGAGAAAATGCGCGGAAGCGATCTTTACTATATCGAGAGCAATCACGACGTGGATATGCTGCAGAACGGTCCCTATCCCCGCATTTTAAAAGACCGTATTGCCTCCACTCGGGGGCACTTGTCCAACGAACACTGCGGCGAGCTGTTGACGGGGCTTTTGGAAAAGAGGGGCGAGCACGTGGTCTTGGCGCACTTGTCGCAAGAAAACAATCGCCCCCTGTTGGCGGCCAGGGCTACGCGAGATATTTTGGCGGAACACGCCATTTACGAAGGCAGGGATTTTATTTTGGAAGTAGCCAAAGCCAAGGCGCCTTCCCATTTGATCGAGCTGTAAGGAGGATGCATGAAAATACTTTTGACCAACGACGACGGTTATTTTGCGCCGGGCATACAGGCGATGGCCAGGGTTTTGGCTCCGGAGCACGAGCTGGTGATTATCGCACCGGAGGAAGAGCATTCCGGACAAAGCCACGCCATTACTATTCAGCGATCCTTGATCGTAGAGCCCGTAGAAATCGAAGGCGTGGAGGCCGAAGCCTATAGCGTGAGCGGCACGCCGGTAGACTGCGTGCGGGCGGGTTTGGATAAAATCGTGCCGTGGAAACCCGATGTGATCTTTTCCGGCTGTAACGCGGGTTACAACGCGGGGATGGATATTATTTATTCGGGAACGGTGAGCGCCGCCATGGAAGGGGTTCTCTTGGGAATCCCCTCCGTAGCCGTAAGCGCCCGCTGGGTCAAGGGTGATTGTCGCTACGACACGGCGGCATCGGTGGCGAAAAAGATTTTCGACAAGGTGCAGGAGCCCTTCCTCTCAAGGGCGAAGCCCGCGGTCTTGAACATTAACGTGCCCTACCTTGCTGAAGAGGATATAAAGGGCATTCAGGTGGCGGAAATCGGCGAGAACGCTTACGACTACTATTTTGAAGAAACGATCGACGGAAAGCGCAGCCTGTCTTTAAAGGGGCGCAGCGTCATGGAACATAAACGGGGCACGGATCGTTACTTATTGGAGCGGGATTACGTCACCGTCACGCCGGTCCTCTACGGTCCCGCCGATCCCGAAGAAATGAACCGCCTGAAGAGTTGGTTGGATGACTAAGGCTCTTTCGAAGAAGGCGCGAACCAATGGGATGCTCCTTTTTCTTGCCATGATTTGGGGCGGCAGTTTCGTTTCGGCGAAACTCGCCATGGAAAGCTTCGATCCCTATTTCATTATGGTTCTGCGCTTTTTTGTCGGCGCCGCGGTGATGGCTCTTTGCTTTCCGAAGGAGTGGAAGAAGGTGGACAAGATCACCGCCTTAGGCGGCGTGGAAATCGGCCTCCTTTTGGGCGTCGGCACGGCTCTTCAAATGGTGGGTCTCATCTACACCACCCCGGCCAACCAGACCTTTATTATCGTAAGCTACGTGATTACCGTGCCCCTCTTGCGCTTTCTGATTACCGGCGTGCGCCCGGGGAAAAACATCGTCGTCGCCGCCCTTTTTACGGTGATCGGCGTGGGCTTTTTAACCTTGGGACCCTCCTTCGCCTTGAATCGGGGCGACGTGATGACCTTTATCATGGCCCTGCTGTTTGCCGTGCAGATTCTGCGCATCGACCGCTATATGCCCCACATTGAAAGCACCGTAGCCTTTACCGCCGTACAGCTTTTTGTCGCCGCCGCCGTCTCTCTCGTCCTCTTTTTCTTTCAGGGAGACGGCACGGTTACAGGACCCGTTACCGTAAAATCCATGGTCGCTATGGCCTACATCGTCCTGTTAAATACGGCTTTGGGCTACTACCTGCAAAATGGAGCCCAACGGGACGCGAGCCCCGACGAAAGTGCCTTAATTATCAGTTCCGAATCTCTCTTCGGCACCTTCGCCGCCTATTTTTTTGCCGGAGAAGTCTTTTACCCGAAAAAAATCGTCGGCTGCCTTTTCATTCTCGCGGGGCAATGTATGGCCCAAGTGCTTCCGGCCATTCGAAAAATAGCAGCCCAGCGGCGCATTTCCATGTAATTGTTGTGAATGTGAAATAAAAGTGGGTATAAATAACGATAGTTATGTATTCATCGAAAGGGAAAGGAGAACGTCAATGAGAAAAACTACCATGGACATTTATAAAGCCATGTTTCCCAGTCTGTTAATTTACCTGCTCCTCGTCGCCTTTTTCACTCAGATCTTTAAGGTCATGGGTTTGGGCATGGAGAATCTGGTGACGATGGGATCGAACCCCGCCATGCCCATGGCCGCGCCGCAGTTCCAGTTTACGGCGATGAGCGGCGTTACCCTCGTCGTCTACGGGATTTTTTATATCGTCTCGGGACTCGTAGGCTACGGCATCGTCCTTATGATCTATCGCGCGGCTCGCTACGACACGGACGTAAGCTTCGTCGATGCCTTTTACTTTTTTAATCGAAAGGCGGCTTCCGCTACGGGAACATACATTATCGAAAAAATCCTCATGGGTATTCTCTTTTTGCTTTTGGTCGTTCCCGGCATTCTCTTTTCCCTGGCGATGGTGCCCTTGGGAGCAGTTATGGGCATCGAACAGATTCGCGGGCGGAGCGGTGCCCTTGCCCCTATAAAGGACAGTTGGCAAATGACCAAGGGTCACAAGGGGATGATCTTTGGCCGCATGGTGATCGTTATAATCGTCATCGCGGTAATTTCCGGCGGCGTCGGCGTTCTGTCTATGACCGCAGGTCTGTCGAAGACAGCCATGCTCGTCATGCAAAATCTTTTGACCGTCGTCATCGGCCTGATCACGTATGTAGCCGAAGTAGACATTATTCGGGAACTGGTCGAGCGCGGCGCCTTTGACGCCATCGACCGTCCCGACGACGAGGAAGAAGATTTTTCGATCGAAGGAGGTGCCATGTGAGTTATTTAAAAGTGGAAATCTTTGTACCGGAAGACTTCGTCGTGGAACTCGCCAACCATTTAAACGAAGCCGACATCTTTCGCGAAGGCAATTACGATTACACCTTCAGCACGACGAAAGTCCAAGGCCACTGGCGTCCCTTGGAGGGAGCCGATCCCTACGACGGGGTGATCGGTCAAGTGCAGGTGCGCGAAGAGGTGAAAATGGAATTTCGCATCGCCGAAGAAGATCGGGAAGAAGTGCAGCGGATTATCGATCGTATTCACCCCTACGAGGTGCCCGTGGTCAATTACATTCCCCTGGCTTAGAATGTGAAGAAAAAAAGGAAAAGGTGAAGATTCCGAAAGGTTTCTCGGAGAAAGTGCCCAAGGGCGCTTTTTTCTTGCTTGGGCGGCGTATACTGTTTGTGGAAGGAAGGGATAGAATGACCTTATGGATACTCGTTGTCGTCGCCGTCATTATGTGGTTGCCGAAAGGAAAGTAAGATGTTGACACTTGGATACCATACCTCCACCGCCGACGGATTCGTGAAGACCATGAAAGCCGTCCAAGCCCACGGGGCGCGTACCTTTCAATTTTTCACGCGAAATCCGCGGGGGTCCAAGGCCCGACCTTTGGATCTTTCGGATTTAGAGGCGTTTCAAAGAGAGAAAAAAACCTTCGGGCCCGTCGTCGCCCACGCCGCTTACATTATGAATCTAGCCTCGGGCCGCGAGGACGTGCGAAAGAAAAGTTTCGAGATCTTTTTGTCGGACATGGCGCGCATCGCCCACTATTCGGAAGATGTAGTCTACGTCTTTCACCCGGGAAGCCACACGAAGGACGGAATTGAGACGGGAATCGAGCGGATCATCGAAGCCATGGACCGGGCGAAGGAAGCCTTTCCCCATCGGGCCGTATGCCTGGAAACTATGAGCGGAAAAGGCACGGAAATCGGCGGGCGTCTGGAAGAAATTCAAAAAATTATCGACGCCGTGGCCTCGGACGATGTAGGCGTGGTTTTAGACACCTGCCATCTTTTTAGCGCAGGTTACGACCTCTCGGATCCGGAGGCATTTTTTAACACCTTCGATTCTTTGATCGGACTGGAAAAAATAAAGGCCGTGCACGTAAACGACTCCCAAATGCCTTTCGGCGCAAAAAAAGATCGCCACGCACCGGTGGGTGCGGGCGAAATCGGATGGGACACGTTGGCGCGGTTTTTGTACTCGGATCCCGTGCGGAGACTGCCCATGATTTTGGAAACCCCGGGGGAGGCGGAGGATCACGAAAAAGAAATGGCGCAGCTTCAGGCATATATTCAATCCATGTGATTGGCCATGGTAACGGCCACGGCCTTTTTCCAGCGTCTTCGTTCCGCGCTGCGATCGGCGCCGGTAGGGAAAATAATGTGGGCTTTCGAGGCCCGTTTTTTTATGTCCGAAAGATCCTGGTACAGACCGCAGCCGATACCCGCCATAAAGGCGGCGCCCAGCGCCGTGGTCTCTACCAGAGCCGGCCGATGTACCGAACGGTGAATTGTATCGGCTAGAGCGGTCATCAGGTAGTCGTTGTGGCTTACGCCGCCGTCTACGAGAATGCGGTCGTGGCTCGCCTTCAGATCCTTTTCCATGGCGTCGACGACATCGGCCGTCATGTAGGCGATGGCATCCAAGGCGGCCTTTACCAAGTGCGCCTTCTTCGTGGCGCGGGTAATTCCGAAGAGAGTGCCCCGCGCCTCGGGATCCCAGTAGGGAGTGCCCAATCCCGTAAAGGCGGGCACAAAGAGAAGGGGATTGGCTCCGCCGACGCTCTCGGCCAGCGCCGCCGTCTCTTCCGCCTTTTCGATAAGCTCCAAGTCCTCTTTCAACCACTCGATGACACTGCCGCAGGCAAAAATACTGCCTTCCATGGCGTAGACCGGCCCGTCGCCTACATCCCAGGCGTAAGAGGAGAGAAGGCCGTGTTCGCTGATGATCGGATCGTGGCCCGTATTCATTAAGACGAAAGCGCCGGTGCCGAAGGTGCTCTTGACTTCACCCGCCTCGAAACACTGCTCGCCGAAGAGAGCCGCCTGCTGATCGCCGATCATGCCCGTAACGGGAATGGACGTGCCGAAAAGTTCCGCCAGGGTGTCGCCGAAATGGGCCGCCGTGGGCAATACCTCGGGCAGACAGGCGCGGGGAATGCGAAACAGATCCAACAGTTCCTCGTCCCAATCCAGATCGTGAATATTAAAGAGCATGGTGCGAGAGGCGTTGGACATATCCGTGCGGTGCACGCCGCCGGTGAGGTGGTAGAGGAGAAAGCTGTCCACGGTGCCGAAGAGCACTTCGCCCTTTTCCGCCTTCTCCCGCGCCCCTTCCACCGTGTCCAGTAGGTAGGCGATTTTTGTGGCGGAGAAGTAGGCGTCCACTTCCAGCCCCGTCTTTTTACGAATGACCTCTCCGTAGCCCGCGCGCTTTATGGCCTCCGCTCGATCGGCGGTGCGGCGGCACTGCCATACGATGGCCGGGGCGAGAGCTCGTCCCATCTTTTTGTCCCAGAGGATGGTGGTTTCCCGCTGATTCGTAATGCCCAAGGCAACAATGTCTTTGCGGTCGATCTGCGCTTGGGCGATAGCTTCGGCACAGACGCCCACGGTGGTCGCCAGAATTTCCGCCGGATCCTGCTCCACCCAACCTGGATGGGGGAAAAATTGACGGAAAGGCTTTTGCGCGACGGAGATTACTTGTGCGTCTTCGTCAAATAAAATAGCTCGGTTGGACGTGGTGCCCGCGTCGATGGCAAGTAGGTAGTTCATCGTTCATCTCCCGTGAAAAAGAAAAGGATCCCGCCGAAAAGCGGGCGCAAACAACTTACAAAATATAGGGCAGGGCGAGCTTTAAGACGATCCCCATAGCTGCACCCAAAAAAATCAGTCGGATCAAATCCACCTTTCGAGCATAGAGTATGCCGCCGACGAGGAAAGTGATGAGGGCGACCACTTCCAGGTCGCCTCCTTCCGGCCACAGGGCGTTTTTAAACATATCGTAGGAGGCGATAAAGATTAGCCCGATGATTCCCGCCTTGATCCCCCGAAGGAGCATATCCATTAAGCGGAAGGTGCGCTTTTTCGTAAAGAGAAAATAGGCGAGGGTCATAATAATGAGGGTTTGGGGCGCGGTCACCCCTAAGGTGGCCACCACAGAACCTGCAGGCCCCGCCACTTGCGCCCCGACGAAGGTGGCGATGTTGATGCCGATGGGGCCCGGGGTCATTTGGCTAATGGTAATCAAGTCCGTAAACTGGGTCATAGTAAGCCATCCTTCCTGTTCCACGATAAACTGTTGGATCAGGGGCATGATGGCGTAGCCGCCGCCAAAGGCAAACAGGCCGATTCGGAAAAATTCAAAAAATAATTTCGCTAAAAGCACGTGAGCCTCCTAGATACTGAGACACATATCTCCGTCGGCGATCCAGCCTCGCTTCCGCATCAGGCGGTAGACGAGAAAACTGATGAGACCGGGAAGGATCACGTGGAGAAGGAGAATGACGACGAGCAGCTCCCCGAAAGGCATGGCGCCTTCCATGGCTTGGATGGTGCCGATCTGCCCTACCAGGCCGCTGGTACCCATGCCGCTTCCCAAAGGCGTATTTTCCAGCTTAAAGACGACGGTGGAAAGCGGCGCAATGACTGCTCCGGCCACCGTGGGCGGAATCCAAATTCGCGGATTTTTTACGATGTTCGGCATTTGAAGCATACTGGTGCCCAGACCTTGGGCGAAGAGACCGTCGAAGCCGTTGTCTTTAAAAGAGATCACGGCGAAACCGATCATTTGCGCCGAGCACCCGACGGTCGCCGCGCCGCCGGCCAAGCCCGCCAAAGAAAGCATCATGCAAATGGCCGCGCTCGAGATAGGTAAAGTCAGGGCGATTCCTACGATGGTGGCGACGAAAATCCCCATAACGAAGGGTTCCTGTTCCGTGGCCGCCATAATCAGTTTGCCCACGCTTTCCATCAGCCATTGAATGGACGGCCCTACCAACGCGGCGATCAAAGTTCCGGTTATGACCGTTACCGCCGGGGTCACGAGAATATCGATACGGGTCTCTTTGCTAACGAGCTTGCCCGCTTCCGCCGCAACGATGGCCGCAATGTACACCGCCACCGGTCCGCCGATGTCGTAACCGGCCGCCCCGACGACGGAAGAGGCAAAGAGGGTCAAAGGCGGCGCATCCAGGGCAAAGGCGATGGACATGGCGATGGCGGGTCCCGTGGCCGCCTGTGCCATGGGCCACACCGTGTCCGTCAAAAAGGCGATGCCCAGCTGCGTGCCGACAGTATTTAAAATGGTACCGATCAACAAAGTGGCGAAGAGGCCATAGGCCATGGCGCCCATGGCGTCGATGCCGTAGGTCTTTAAATTGGGATGCACATTTTTTCTTTGAAAAAACTCTTTCATCGATGTCCTTCTTTCGTGTAGTCTTCAAATTTCGTTATGCAAATGCCGCTAAAACCCAAGAGCAAAATAATCAATGCCGTGTTCACGTCCGTAAACATACCTAAAACCAGAGCCACGACGATCATCAGGACGGAAAAGCCTCGATCGTCTTGTATGGCTCGCTTGCCCATGCGGTACGTGGTGAGAAAGAGCACGGCGGAAATGACGCCGCTGATCCCCACCAGCGCCGCGTTTACGTAAAAATTCGACCGAAACTGTTTGTAGGCCATATTAATCGAAAGAATAATGACCCAACAGGGGAGCACGCTCGCTAAGAGGCACACCACCGCCCCTGCCGGGCCCCGAAGACGATAGCCCGTAAGAAGAGAGGCGGAAATGGCCATGGCACCGGGTCCGGATTGAGCCAAGGCCACAATGTCCAACATTTCGTCCTCCTCGATCAGAGGCAGGCGCTCCACAAATTCGTCGCGAATAATGGGGACGATGGTGTAGCCGCCCCCGAAAGTAAACGTATTGATTTTTAAAAATGTGAGAAATAATTTTCCCAGAGAAATCGTCTTATCCATGCAAGACCTCCTGTTCAATAGTATACTGTAAGGAGAATAGTGCTTCAAGAAAGGAAGGGATGAAATGAACATCGGTTTAATCGGCCTCGGAAATATGGGCCGCGCATTTTACGACCTGTTTTTAGAAGAAGGGCACGAACTTTTCGTCGCCTGCCCCCATGAAAAGCCCATCGCCACCTACCAAACGAGAGACAACGCAGACATCGTCGATCGTTCGGAGATTTTGTTTATCGCCACGAAACCCGACAAAGTGGCCGGAGTAATGGAGGAAATCGCGGAAAAAGTGGAAGGCCAGATCATCGTCTCCATGGCCGCGGGCGTAAGTTTGGAGCGCTTGAAAAAAATGGCGCCTACGGAAAAGATCATCCGCATTCTTCCGAACACGCCCATCGCCGTCGGCCGCGGCGTCATCGCCTACACGCCCGGCTACGCCATGAGCGACGAAGAAAAAAGAGCCTTTGAGGACCTTTTGAAAGGTGCGGGCAAAATTATGGAAGTGAGCGAAAAAGATTTGGACATCGTCACCGCCTTAACCGGTGCCACCCCCGCCTTTGTGGCCATGGCGATTGAAGGATTCGTCGACGGTGCCTGCGCCTGCGGCATGAAGCGCGACGTGGCCTACGACATGGCCGCTGCGGCCGTCGCCGGCACCTGCGATCTTCTGGTGGAAAAAAATTTGCACCCGGGTCAATTGAAAGACGGCGTCACCTCCCCCGCCGGAGCCACCATCGAAGGCGTCCTGGTGTTGGAATCCATGGCCATGCGCTACGCCTTTGCCCAATCCATTATAAAAACCGTCGAAAAGGGAAAATCCCTGTAAAGATCTATTTTCCGGTGGGAAAGGCGAATCGCCTGTGTTAAGATCGTTCATTGAAGGGTGGACAGAAAGAGAAGGGGAGGATTATGAAGCGAGAAAAAATCAATTTAACCGAGGGCGTGATTTGGAAAAATCTCCTGGCCTTCACCCTCCCTTTGCTCCTTTCCGCTTTACTGCAGCAACTCTATAATACCGTCGACCTGTTAATCGTCGGTCGCTTCGCCGGCAAAGTCGATATGGCTGCCATCGGTGCCTCCGGCCCCATTACCGTCCTCGTCGTCGCCCTGTTTATGGGGCTGTCCACGGGGGCGTCCGTTTTGGCGGCCCAATATTACGGGGCCAAAGACCGAGACGAACTATCCAAGACCGTACACACCAACTTCGCCATCGCTATATACGGCGGGCTGGTTTTGACTGTCGTCACCGTCCTTATGGCGGGAACCTTCCTCGCATGGATCGACACCCCCGAAAGCGTCATGGGACCCGCCACCCGTTACCTGCAGATCCTCTTTATCGGTCTCGTGCCCGTCATGGTCTACAACATGGGCTCCGCGGTTTTGAGGAGCGTCGGCGACAGTGTGCGTCCCTTCAACTTTCTCGCCATCGCCGCGGGACTGAACATCGTGCTGGATTTGTTCTTCGTCGGCGTGTTAAGAATGGGAGCGATCGGCGCGGGCATCGCCACGGCCATCGCCCAATCCACGTCGGGGATTTTGGTCGTCATCAGTCTGTTAAAGACGACGGATATTTACCGCCTGCGCATGAGGAAAATTCGCTTCCATAAACGAACCCTGGAGCGCATCGTGGCCATCGGCTTGCCTGCCGCCGTCTCCGGCGGGATGATCGGCCTGTCCAACGTTATCATACAGGCGCAAATCAACGTCTTCGGTGCCCAAGCCATCGCCGGTGTCGCCGCCGCAAGCCGAATTGACGGCTTCGTCTTTACGTCCCTGGAAGCCTTCGCCCTGGCCATCACCACCTTCGTAGGCCAAAATATCGGCGCAAAAAAACACAAGCGACTGCAGGCGGGCATACGCACCGCTGTGATGATGGACTTACTCTTTGTCGTCTCCGTTTCCGCCGTCTTAGTGCTTTTGCGTACGCCCCTAATGCACTTCTTTACAGGAGAAGACGGCGTCATTTATTATGGAGCCAAAATGATCGGCACCTTGGCTCCCTTCTACGTTATTTTCTCCGTCACCGAAGTCCTCTCCGGTGCCATTCGCGGCAGCGGCACCTCCGTCCCCATAATGATCGTAACCCTTATCGGTATGTTTATTATACGGATCGGATGGATCTTTCTCTTCATGCCCATGTATAAGACCATCGACATCATCTACTGGAGCTATCCCATCAGTTGGGTCTTCACTTGGCTTTTAACCGTCGCCTACTACTACAAGGGAAAATGGAGACACAAGGGAATCGATAAAGAGACTGCATGAGGCAGTCTCTTTTTTATCCAACGGGTCGTGATTTTTCCCTTTATGGTACAATCGTACCTAAGGAAGGAGGGATTTTTTGTCACCGGATGTTTCCGTGCATTTTGCTCCGCTGAAAGAATGCCATGTGTACGATTTTTTAACTTGGACGGATTATGACGACCCTCTATTTTCCATGTATAATTTTGTAGAAGACGAAGATACCGTCGGCGATTGGTTTCGGTGGAAGACGAGGAGCCCGCGGGATATGTATTTTGCCATTTTAGTAGACGGGCGGGCTGTGGGTTATATGGGGCTGAAAAACATATCCCTCACGACTCGCACCGCCGAAGTGGGCATTATTCTCGATCGAGCCGTGACCGATAGGGGTATCGGGCGAAAAGCCATGGTGCATTTGATGGATTACGGCTTTCAAACCTTGGGGCTCGAGCGCATTCTTCTGGACGTGCTGCCCTGGAACGGGCGGGCCATTCACCTGTACCGCGCCCTGGGCTTTGAAGACATCGCCCGCGCCTATCGGCAGGTCGACCTGGATCGGGAGGCCTTGTCGGATCCCGCCTTCGATCCTTATAGAAAACACATACACAGACTGCGGCGATTTTGCGCCGTTCTCGTAAACCAAATGGAAATGACGAAAGGCAAGTGGCGACGTGGAATTTAAACTGGACAAATTGCAATTCGACTTGGGGGATACCCCTGTGGAAAATATCTTTTTAAACGACTATATGCCTCAGGCCGACGGGGACTTCGTCAAAGTGTACCTGGCCGGGCTGCAGATGGCCTTAAGCGGCAAAGAAGGAGATCACAAAGCCATCGCCGATCGGCTGAACCTCTTGGAAACCGACGTCTTGCGGGCGTGGGACTACTGGGAAGGGGAAGGTATTATTGAAAAAATCTACGAGGGAGAAAGCTACGGCATTCGCTTTCTCCGCCTGAAAGAACTTTACACCAAAGAAGTCTACGCCCCGCAAAAGACCAAGAGCGACTTCGTCCGCCGCTTGGAAGATGTGGAGCTTGCGAACCTTTTTTCCAAAGTGGAATACTATATGCGTAGGCAGGTGCCCTACCAACAAAAGTTGGACATTGCCGCTTGGCGGGAAGTATACAACATGACCCCGGATATGATCCTGGAGGCCTTTCGCTACGGAACGGAAGAAAAAAACAAGCGATCCATCCCCTATATCGAAGGGATCCTGCGAAACTGGGCCGACGCCAACGTGCGTACCCCGGAAGCCTTGGAGGAAAACTTCCGCACCCACGACGAAGCTTACTACCGCTATCGCCACCTGCTCGAGCTTATGGGGCTTTCCAATAAACCCTACATTCGCGAAGAGTCCGAGGCCGTGGAAGACTACGGCAAAATCATGGACTTCGCCCTCCTGGAAGAAGCGGCCAAGCGCACGGCCGCCACGGCCAAACCCAATTGGCGCTATTTTGAAAGCATCCTCGCCGCCTGGAAGGCGAAGGAGATCCAAAAAACCGACGACTTGGTGAAAGATCAAAAGCCGAAGGCGGTGCGAAGAGCAAAAGCGCGTCCCATGACGGGATCGGCCACGGAAAAATACAGCGCCGACTCGCTGGAAAGAATGGCTCAACGAAAACGGCGGCAATTTATAGATAAGAAAGGAACGAAGTAGATGGCATCTTTCTTCGACAAACTGCATCGAGAGTACGACGCCCTTCGGCGCAAAAACGAGCGAACCCTGATGGAACGTAGAGAAGAAGCTTACGCCATGGCCCCCGGCCTGAAAGAGGTGGAAGAAAACATACGGAACTTGGGATTTGAAGCCGCCAAAGCAGGCCTTCGAACCGGCGATCCCGCCGTAGCCGCCGCCGCCGTGGAGGAAATGAAAAACTACCGCGCCATGGTTCGTGCCATGCTCATCGACGCCGGCCTTCCCGCCGATTACTTAGACCCCATCTACACCTGCAAGAAATGCAAAGACAAAGGCTACCTGGAAAATGGCGAGCGGTGTAGTTGCATGAAACAACGCATCATCGCCTACCTGCACCGATCCAGCCACATCGAGCGGCAAATCGAAAAGCACAACTTCGGCAATTTTCGCTTGGACATCTACTCCGATTTACCCTTTGCCGGCGAAGACATCTCCCCGCGGGAAAATATGAAAGAGATCCTTGCCGTAGCGGAAACCTTTATGGACACCTTCGACGAAGCAAACGACATGAATCTCCTCCTCTACGGGCCCACCGGTTTGGGAAAAACCTTTCTTTCCCACGCCGTCGCCGCTGAACTGATGGCGCAAGAAAAATCCGTGGTCTACGAAACCGCCTTCGGTTTGGTACGAATAGTTGAGGAAAAAACCTTTAACAAAGACGCCTCCGACGAAATAAAAATGGCCTACGACACCCTCTTTACCTCCGATCTGCTAATTATCGACGACCTGGGGACGGAGCTTACCAACAGTTTTACCAACTCCCAACTCTTTAACATCGTCAACAGCCGCATGATCGACGGCAAAAAAATGATTATCAACACCAACCTGAGCCCGCGAGAACTCTCCGCCGTCTACGGCGACCGCATCTTTAGCCGCATCTTCCATAAATTTGTGCCCATGGCCTTTTTCGGCAAGGATCTTCGTTGGGAAGCGGAGGAATCGGGGGAACTTTAGAGTAGGAGAAACAATGAAAAACTACCGGGAAATAAATAGAGAAACCATCGACCGTTGGGTGGGAGAAGGTTGGCAGTGGGGCATACCCGTGGATCACGAAACCTACGAAGCGGCAAAAAACGGCGGCCCGTGGGAAATCTTTCTTACCCCCTCCAGACCCGTGCCGAAAGAGTGGTTCGGCGAGTTAAAAGGGGCGCGCGTTTTGGGCCTTGCCGCGGGCGGCGCGCAACAAATACCCATCTTTCAAGCCCTCGGTTCCCTATGCACCGTCTTGGACTACTCTAGGAGACAAATCGAAAGCGAAAAGATGGTGGCGGAAAGAGAAGGTTACGCCATTGAGACCATCGAAAGAGATATGACCGAACCCCTACCCTTCGACGACGAGACCTTCGATCTTGTATTTCACCCCGTGGCCAATTGCTACGTGGAAAAAGTCGAGCCGATTTTTCAAGAAGCCTATCGCGTTCTAAAAAAAGGCGGCCTGTTTTTGGCCGGCTTGCCCAACGAAGTCAACTACATCGTCGACGAGGAGGAACGAGAAATTATTTGGAGTATGCCCTTTAATCCCCTGAAAGATCCGAAAGCGGCCGCCTATATGCGATCCGAAAAAGCCGGCGTGCAATTTTCCCATACGATGGAAGAACAAATCGCAGGACAGCTGAAAGCGGGATTTACCCTTCTGGATCTGTACGAAGACACCAACGGCAAAGGACGGCTGCACGAAATGAACATAAAAACCTTCCTCGCCACCAAAGCCGTAAAATAAAAACGAGAGGGGCCGATAACTTCACTATGGTGAAAGAAATCTATTTTCGAAAGAGGCGCGTGGAAGTTCGAAGAGAAAGGGGAAGAGATGGGAAGAAAACTCGCTAAGAACGGGACGGGCGGCGGGCGAAGTAAATTTTCGTCCCTTCCTTGAGAAATCGTTTTATATCCACTATAATGAAGATAGTCATAGAAAGAGAGGAGATTTTTTATGAAACTATCTAACCGTATCGAATCCATGCCCTACAGCGCCATTCGTAAACTCACCCCCTACGCCAACAAGGCGAAGGAAGAAGGAAAAAAAGTCTACCACTTAAACATCGGTGCACCGGACGTGGAAACGCCCCAAGAATTTTTCGATGCCATTAAAAACATCGACATGAAAGTATTAAGCTATGCACCCTCTCCGGGACTTCCCGAACTGCGCGAAGGCATGGCGCAATACTATCAACGCCGCAACATTCCCATGGAGGCGGACGACATCGTCGTAACCGTCGGCGGTTCCGAAGCCCTTCTGTTCACCTTGCTCGCCATTACCGACGTAGGCGACGAAATCCTTACCTGTGAACCCTACTACACCAACTACTACTCCTACTTCATCGAAACGTCCACCACGGTAACCACCTTCCCCACCGTCGTGGAAGACGACTTCCACCTGCCCTCCAGAGAAGTCATCGAATCCAAAATCACCGATAAAACCAAAGCCATCTTATTGGCAAACCCCGGAAACCCCACCGGTGCCGTCTACACCCAAGAAGAAATTGAACTGATTGCAGACATCGCCATCGACAACAACCTGTGGATCATTGCCGAAGAACTCTACCGCGAATTCATCTTCGACGGCAAAGAATTCCACAGCTTCGGAACCATCGAACGCATCCAAGACCGCTTGATCCTTCAAGACTCCATCTCCAAACGCTTCAGCGGTTGCGGCGCCCGTATCGGGAACTTGGCTTCGAAAAACAAAGAATTCACCGCTGCAGCCAACAAGTTGGCCACCAGCCGCTTGGCCGCTCCGACCGTCGACATGATCGGTGCCGCAGCTCTCTATCAAATCGACGACTCCTACTTGGATAAAATCGCCGAAGTCTATCAAGAACGCCGCGACGTCATCGTCGAAGAATTAAACAAAATCGACGGCGTAAAATGCAACATGGCCGGCGGCGCCTTCTACACCGTAGCCGACCTTCCCGTAGACGACGCCGAAGACTTCTGCCGCTGGTTGCTCGAAGAATTTGACGTAGACGGTGAAACCCTTATGATGGCTCCCGCCGCCGGTTTCTACGAACACAGCGAAGACTACAAGAGCCAAGTTCGTTTGGCCTACGTATTGAATGTCGATTCGTTGAGAAAAGCTATGCACATTTTGGACGAAGGTCTGAAAGCATACAAAGCAAAATAAGGCCGAGGCCTGAAAAGAAGCTCCTTTCGGGGCTTCTTTTTTTGTGCGAAACAAAAAATCTACAGGAGGCATACAAACACAAAAAATTTAAAAAAAAAAAAAAAAAAAACAAAAATAGTATATGATTTTCCTATAAATTACCTTGTTTTTTTGCCCACAATACACTATGCTAAAGTAGAAACAATAAAAAGGATTTCCTATTTGTCGAATAGGGATAAGATAGAAATAAAAACAGGGGAGGAGACGGAATGAATACAGGATTTAAGCGCGTTGCGAGTCTTTTGATGGCTATGATTATGATGTTGGAGGTGTTTGCGCCGGGCGTCGCGCGTGCACAGTCCGCCAACCAAAACAGGGCCGTCGTCAGCGACGAAGAATTCGTTCCGTCGGGGGATGTGTTTGTTCCCTCCGGTCAAAAACAAAACAAAGAGAAGACACCGGCGGTTGCGGAACCGGCGACGGTGGCTCCTGCCCGCCAGGCCCCCGTTGCCAGCCCGGGAGAAGAGACTTACAAGGAAGTCCCCAAGGCCGAAGTGTCGGAAGAAAAGGCGCCCCAACCCTTAGTCCAAGACAATCCCGAAAGCAAAGAAATGGCCTTGGAATTTGCGGAAGAAAAAGAAAAGGCTCGCGTTGCCTCGCCCATGAATCCCGGCGGCATCGAAGACAAAAAATTTACCATCCTTACCCGCTTCGATGTATCGACCGCCCACGGAGTCGTCCGAAAGGGGCAAACCTTTACCTTGCATTTGGATGAAAAGCTCACGGTGAAAGATCCCTCCACCTTAAAACGCCTCAGCTACAACGGAAAAGTCATTACCGAAGTGCCCGTCTACAACAAAGATGCCAACACCATTACATACACTCTAAAAGAGGACATTAACGAAGATATCCAAGTGCCTATGAAAGTGGACGTGGATTACAATACGGCGAACATCGATCCCGACGCAAAAGAATTTACCGTCATAAACCGCGTGACGGGCATCGGCCTCGCCGAAGCCGAAGACCTGCTCCCCGTGGTGGTGGATGCCAATGGGAATATGCTTTCCACCATCATCGAACCGGGGCGGGATGACGTGGTACAAGTGATCGAAGAGGGAGACAACTACAAAGTCAACGTGGACGCCTACGGCGAACCCGTCGTCAAGGATAGTGAAATGGCCGGCATTCGCTGGACCGTAAAGATCACCTCCGATTCGGATTTGCATGCCCTGGGTCTGAAGACGAACTTCACCACCGTAAAGGGATCGGGCCTCGGCGAGATCGAAAACATTGCCGTGACCAATGTAACCGTGCCTGCAGGGGACATAAAAGACAACGCCTCCATTAAGGGGAACTTGGGTATCGTGGACTCCAAGCACCACAATGTGAGCCAAACCACCAAGGAATTGTACTACACCTTCTATACCCCGAGGACTACGAAACAGACGTCTTATATGTTGGATCTGTCCGCGGTCTTAACCAATAAAAAGGAGAAAGGTACGGACAAGCCGGTGGCAGGGGCCGTGCGCCTCATTCTGCCGGAAGGCTACAGCCAAGACCAAATTCAAGAAGCCACCCCCACCCGCGTGGGCATGAACAACCGAACCACGATCATGGGGGAATTTTGCTCGGAAAATAA
The DNA here is from genome assembly GCA_023393815.1 of Bacillota bacterium. GTDB lineage: Bacteria > Bacillota > Clostridia > Tissierellales > Peptoniphilaceae > Aedoeadaptatus. The sequence goes on from JAEXBU010000098.1 coordinate 26,587, forward strand.
GGCCACATGGACCGTCACCGACGCAGTATCCTCCAAAGACCCGGAAAGTGAAAGGGGATTGCCTCTGGAGTCCCGCAGTCTGGGCGACAATCAAAGCCTTCAACCCGGCGGTGGGCGAATGGCCGTCTACGGTATCGACGCCGTGACCGGGGAAATGGTCGTAAAGACGCCGGCAACGAATGTTGACGGTTTTCCCGCGCAGGGAGAAAATCCCGGTGCCCAAGACGTGGGTACCATTGCGGTTTGGGAACTTCAAACGGATCTTAAAAATGCCACGTCTCCCCAAGATTATACCGTCTCCGGCGTCTCTATTTCGAAATACGAAGATTTAAGCGTCAATCAGGAATGGGGCGAAATGCCCGAGGGCGTTCGAATGCCCGCGCAAAATTTTGTTGCCAAAGACAGCGACGGCAGCTCCCTAGGAACGTGGAGCGTGGAAAAAGGCGAACCGGGAAAGACCCAACGAAAGATTACTCTCGCCGACGTGAAATTCTGGAACATTGAAAATGACGGCACGGCGAAGCGATGGGCGCGCAAGATCGAACAGCAATTTACGCCGGAAGAAGAAGACATCGCTGGAAGAACCTACCGTTACTATGAAAATCTGAACTACTACATGGCGTACGAAAAGGTGCACTATATGCAAAACCGCGCCGTGGAAACCACCACGGGCAAGCCGGGCACCTTCTCGGTCTTAAAAGTGGACAGCAAAGATTTAAACAAAAAATTGCAAGGGGCGACCTACAGGCTCAATGGCGCCGGCGTCGAAGCGACGACCGGTCCCGACGGCAAGGCCACCTTCTCGAACATCGAACCGGGCGCTTACACCTTAGTGGAAACCAAGGCGCCGAGCGGTTACAAATTGGACCAAAGCTCAAAGACCGTGACCATTACCACCAATGGAGACATCAGCGTCACTGGATCCAACACGTCGTTCTCCGGCGGCGGAAATAAAACCGTAACGGTGAACCACGACAGTTACCCGAACTGGCCCGACTACATGAACGCCATGCACTACGGGAAGTTGGAAGAAAATGGCAGGGTAGCGTTTTATTTGTACCTGAAGCCCAATGCCGCGACGCAAGGGGCGACCGACAGGGATACCCGTCTGCACATTTCCATTCCCGGTGTAAATGTCACCGATGTTTCCGCTTACGACGTCGATCCCCATACACAAAGGGAAACTATCCGCAGGGCCATGGAAG
>JAEXBU010000082.1 GCA_023393815.1 Bacillota bacterium
AAAATCGGAGATGCCCCGCCGGGGTCTCCGATTTTTCTTTTTCGAATGATTCAAATTACTTGTTGTAGTTGTAGAAACCTTCGCCGCTCTTGCAACCGAGTTTTCCACCGCGATCCATCTTGCGCAACAGCACGTGGGCGCGGTATTTGCTATCGTGGTAGTCGTCGTAAAGAACGTCCATAATGGCGAGGACGACGTCCAAACCGATTAAGTCGGCCAAAGCCAAGGGGCCCATGGGGTGGTTGGCACCAAGTTTCATGGCGGTATCCACGTCTTCCACGGAAGCGACGCCGTCGGCGACGATGCTGATGCCTTCGTTGATCATGGGGATCAAAATGCGGTTAACGACAAAGCCCGGTGCTTCTTCCACTTCGACCGGGGTCTTGCCGATTTCTTTGGCGAGGTCGATAACAGTTTTTTTGGTTTCTTCGTCGGTGTTCAATCCGCAGATAACTTCCACGAGTTTCATCGCGGGAACCGGGTTAAAGAAGTGCATACCGATGACTTTGCCGGGGCGTTTGGTGGCGGCGGCAATATCGGTAATGCTTAAGGACGAGGTGTTGGATGCCAAGATGGTCTTCGCGTCGCAAGTTTCGCAAAGTTCGGTAAAGATGGCCTTTTTAATCTTCGGATTTTCCGTAGCCGCTTCGACGATTAGGTCGCAGTCTTTCAGCGCCTTAATGTCGTCAGTGGTGGTCACGCGGGCGATGGCGGCCTTTGCATCTTCTTCCGTCATACGGCCTTTTTCCACGTTGCGGTTATAGCCTTTTTCGATTTTCTTCTTTGCCGCTTCCAACGCTTCCGGAGCGATGTCGCGGATGACGACGTCGTGATGAAGGGCCATTGTTTGCGCAATGCCGCTACCCATAGTACCCGAACCGATAACACCAATTTTCATTTTAAGTCCTCCTTTACTTGAACTTTTCCTCATTCGCCCTTAAATTCGGGGTCACGTTTTTCCAAAAATGCCTTCATGCCTTCTTTTTGATCGGCCGTGGCGAAGCACAAACCGAATGCGGATTTTTCAATGTCCATACCGGTGTGAATATCCGTTTGAATTCCGTCGACAATGGCGCCCTTGGCGTAGCTGACGGCGATGCTGCCCTTGGAGGCGATGGTCTTTGCCATCTTCATGGCGGCTTCGTCTAATTCTTCCGGTGCGACGACGGCGTTGACCAGACCGATTTCATAGGCGCGGTCCGCTTTAATGTTCTTCGCCGTGTAGATCAATTCCTTGGCAATGCCGACACCGACGGTACGTGCCAAACGTTGGGTGCCACCGAAGCCCGGGGTGATCCCGAGTCCGACTTCCGGTTGACCGAAGACCGCTTTTTCCGAGGCGATGCGAATGTCGCAGGCCAAGGACAGTTCACAGCCGCCGCCCAGGGCGAATCCGTTCACTGCGGCGATAACCGGTTTCGACAGATGTTCGATGAGCATAAAGGTGTCCATGCCGAGCTTGGCAAAGGCGTAGGCGCCCGCCGCATCCAGAGGCTGCATTTCGGAAATGTCCGCCCCGGCGACAAAAGCCTTGCCTTCCCCGGTAATGACGACAACCTTTACGGCGTCGTCTTTATCGAGGGCTAAGAAACATTCGTTTAATTCCGTCAACACGTCCGAGTTCAAGGCATTCATGCTCTTGGGCTTGTTAATGGTAATTTTCGCGATGCCGTCGACGTTTTCGACGAGTAAATACTTAAAATCCATGTTCTCTCTCCCCCTTTAATTTCTCTTAGCGTTCAACGGTAACTGCCGTACCTTGGCCGCCGCCGATACATAAGGTGGCGAGACCTTTTTTGGCGTCCCGTTTTGCCATTTCGTACAATAACGTGACGAGAATCCGCGCACCGGATGCACCGACCGGGTGGCCGAGGGCGATGGCGCCGCCGTTGACGTTCACTTTATCCATATCCAAGCCTAAGGTCTTGACGACGGCACACGCTTGTGCTGCAAAGGCTTCGTTGGCTTCTATCAAGTCCAATTCGGAGAATTCCCAACCGGCCTTTTCCATCGCTTTTCTGGAAGAGGGGATCGGGCCCGTACCCATGACCTTGGGATCGACGCCGGCGCTGGCGTAGCTGACGAGCGTAGCCAAGGGTTTGATGCCTAATTCTTTGGCTTTTTCTTCACTCATGACAATGAGCATGGCGGCACCGTCGTTAATACCCGATGCGTTGCCTGCAGTAACCGTACCGCCGTCTTTCTTGAAGGCCGGTTTCAAGCCGCTGATGCTTTCTACGGTCACGCCGTCACGGATAAATTCGTCTTCGTCAACGACGGTGACTTTGCCTTTGCGTCCGTGTACTTCTACGGGGACGATTTCTTCTTTAAAGCGACCTTCGGCGCGGGCTTTCGATGCTCGTTGTTGGCTGCCTGCAGCGAGAATATCTTGATCGGTACGGGTGATGTCGTATTCTTCGGCCACGTTTTCTGCGGTCATACCCATGTGGTAGCCGTTAAATGCGTCCCACAGGGCGTCGTTAATCATGGAGTCGACAAATTTCTTGTCGTTCATGCGCGCGCCCCAACGAGCTTCTTTAACGAGGAAGGGCGCACCGGACATGGATTCGGTACCGCCTGCGAGGATGATGTCGGCATCTCCCGCTTTAATGATTTGTGCGGCCAAAGATACGGCGCGAAGACCGGAACCGCATACTTTGTTGATGGTCATGGCGGGAACGCCTACAGGGCATCCGGCATAAATGACGATTTGACGGGCGACGTTTTGTCCCAAGCCTGCTTGCAATACATTGCCGATAATGGCTTCTTCAACATCTTCCGGTTTGATTCCGGCACGGGCGATGGCTTCTTTGGCAGCGACGACGCCTAAATCGACGGCGCTAACGTCTTTAAACGCGCCACCGAAAGAACCGACAGGCGTTCTGACCGCACTGGCAATGACAATGTTTTTCATAGATGAATCCTCCTCACAGGTTTTCATTCGTTACGGTGCACATATATGATGGAGCCCTTGGCTCCTATGCATCGCACAAGCAACCGACTGCGTCGGCGAGAAAATCTCTCTTTGGTTGTATACCCCGGCGTGCAAATGTTTACACCCCTTGATAGAAAATATTTTAACAATACCCGGACGCTTTTTCAACCCTTGACAAAAATTTTTTTCAGAAGTAAAATGAAACTTACATTTGCGGGTGTAGCTCAGTGGCAGAGCCTCGGCTTCCCAAGCCGATCGCGAGGGTTCGATTCCCTTCACCCGCTCCACGGCCTTCGGGCCGTTTTTTTATTTTCTTTTTACGAAGGGAAGTGCATGAGGGAGTAGACGGGAACGGGCATTTTTTCTCGGCCGTCCAAACCGTCCAGTTCGATTAAGACCAAACAGCCCAATACCTCTGCGCCGAGGGATTCACAAATTTCCACCGCCGCCTTCCCCGTGCCGCCGGTGGCCAGGAGGTCGTCGACGATCAAGACTTTTTCTCCGGAATCGAGTCCGTCGACGTGCATTTCCACTGTGTCCGATCCGTATTCCAAGTCATATTCCACGGATAAAGTTTCCGCGGGCAGCTTGCCGGGTTTTCGAATGGGCACAAAACCTACCCCCAATTCGACGGCGAGGGGCGCGCCTAATAAAAAGCCCCGGGCTTCGATGCCCACAATTTTGTCGACGGGCCAGTCTTTTACCGCCTCTTTCATGGCCTCGATACAGGCGCGAAAGGCCTCCCCGTCTTTTAGAAGGGTGGTAATATCTCGGAAGGTAATGCCCTGTTTCGGGTAATCTTTGATGCTTCGAATCTTTTCTTTTAAATCCATGGTCGCCTCTCTTTCTTTTCTGATTCATTTATACCGCAAAAGTGGGTATAGGACAAGTAAGGAGGAGACCATGGATCAATTATCCCAGTTACAAAAAAAATATTACCGCCTCTTGGCGAACAAGTATCCGTCCAAAGACTGCGCCCTGGCCGAGGCGCTCTTGTTGGAAAGCGGCCTGAACTTGCCGAAGCCGACGGAACATTTCGTGAGCGATCTGCACGGGGAGTACCGGGCCTTTACCCACGTGCTTCGAAACGCCTCGGGGGTTTTAAAGCGCTACATCGACGAATTGTTTCCCGAAAAACCGCCGGAAGATCGGCGCCGTCTCGCTACCATACTCTACTACCCGGAAGAAAAACTCCGTCTATTAAAGGAAAACCGTACGCCCGAGGCTTACAATGCCTTATTGAAAGAAACCCTGGCCGATTTCATCGTCGTGGCAAAGCGGGTGGCGGCGAAATACGATCACGATCAAATCGAAGCCACCTTTCCCGCCGATCGCAAAAAAGTATTGAACCTGCTTCTCTTGGAAGAAGCGAGTTTGCGCCATAAACAAGGCTACGTCGAGACTCTGCACGAAAAAATCGTCGCCTACGGAGAAGGCGAACGATACATTCGCGACTTGGCCGATCTGTCCGTACGCTACGCCGTGGAAAATCTCCACGTCTTGGGAGACATTTACGATCGGGGGGAAGAGGCGGAAAAGATTATGGACCTCTTGATGGCCTGCCCGAAGGTGGACATCCAATGGGGCAATCACGACATCGCCTGGATCGGCGCCTGCACGGGAAACTTCGCCTTGGCCGCCAACGTGATCCGCATCGCCGTCCGCTACAACGTCCTGCACACCATCGAAGACGGCTACGGAATCAACCTGCTTCCCTTAGTGCGCTACGCGGAAAACTATCGCCCCACGGCACCTTTTTATCCGAAAAATCCCGATCCGAATCCGGCGCAAAACGAACGTTTAGCGAAACTGCACAAGGCCATTTCCATCTTGCAATTTAAAGCCGAAGGGCAACTGATCGCCGCACATCCGGAATTCGGCATGGATTCCATGCGCCTTTTGCACTGCATGGATTTGGAGAACAGGACGGTAAACGTCGGCGGACAAACCTACCCCCTACTGGACGGAGATTTTCCTACGGTGGATCCCGCCGATCCCTACGCCTATACGGCGGAGGAACGGGAGGTGGTGAAACGTCTTACGGAAAGCTTTACTTCCGGAGAACGGCTGCGAAAACACATTCGCTTTCTTATCGAGTCGGGCAGTATGTACTTGATCTTAAACGACAATCTCCTCTTCCACGGCTGTCTTCCGACGGATAAAAAGGGCGACTTTCTACCCACCGACGTCTTGGGCGCTCCTCTCTCGGGCCGCGCCCTTTTGGACGCCTTCGACCGAGTGGTTCGGGACAGCTTTTTTGCCCGCGGAAACAAGCAGAAGCTTGCGTCGGATAGGCTCTTTTACCTGTGGTGCGGGAAAAACTCGCCCCTTTTCGGCAAGGAGCGCATCACCACCTTTGAACGCTATTTTATCGACGATAAAGCGACCCACGTGGAGGAAAAAAATCCCTACTACCGCTTGCGGGAAGATGAGGCCTTTGCCGAAAAAATCCTGCACTCCTTCGCCATCGATCCCTCGCGAGGAAAAATCATTAACGGCCACACGCCGGTCAAGCGTTCCAAGGGCGAAAATCCCGTAAAAGCCGCGGGGAAGGTGATCGTCATCGACGGCGGCTTTGCCCACGCTTATCGAAAGACCACGGGCACGGCGGGCTACACCTTAATCTCCAATTCCTACGGCATCCTCCTCGCTACCCACAGCGCGGCAGGGGACGAGGAGAAGCTTTTGACCAACGACATCGACATCACCTCTTCCTTAGCTTTTGTAACGGAATACGACCGCAGACGACTGGTAAGAGATACCGACGGCGGAAAAGACGCCCTCTCCGCCATCGAAGAGTTGATTACCCTCGCCAAACTCTACGAAACTGGGGAAATCCCCACGCAAAAATAAGGCCCCGCGGCCTTATTTTTTTGTTTCCTTCCTCCGGAGATCTGCGAAATTTCCATGCTCGTCCCCTTTCCTTTTCTTCTCTTCATAGGCGAATTCCCGCAAAAGAGTCTTTAGACGACAGAGCCCCTCTTCCAGCGTCTCCATACTCATGTTTCTATAGCCGACAATCAGCCGAGGATAGGGATCCCGCTGGCCGTCAATGGAAAATCGGAAATTCCTTTCACGTGCAGGCCATGGGCACCGAAGATGTATTCGTAGGACGCGGAATTTTTAAATCCAACAATCCCGAAAAACGCACCAAGGCCATCGTCACGCCCGTAGAAAATTATATGGACGATGCGATCATCGCCGAAGTAAGCGAAGACATCGGCGACGCCATGGTCGGCCTCAATCCGGACGGAATCGGAACGATTATGGCGGAACGTAAAAAAATCAAACAATAAAAAAGCGAAGCTTCCATTAGGAAACTTCGCTTTTTATAGACGGCTTCAAGGTGAAAGCGGCTACCGTCCCGCGGTGCCTTCTTTGCCTTTTTTCGCCACCTGTAGATTTTTCCATTTATTTTTTTCCGCCTGCGCCATCATAAGCTTGATACGGTTGGTTTGATTCACCGCCGAGGCGGAAGCATCGTAGTCGATGGGGATGATATTGGCGGTGGGGTAGGCTTCCCGCACGGATTTTATTACGCCCTTTCCCGTAATATGGTTGGGAAGACAGCCGAAGGGCTGGACGCAGACGATATTGCCCGCGCCGGAGCGGATAAGCTCCACCATTTCCGCCGTCAACAGCCACCCTTCGCCGTACTGGTTTCCCAAATCGACAAATTCTTCGGCGTAGGCCATCAGGGTTTGTACAGTTTCCGGCGCGTCGTAGGGAGAGTCCTTTAACGCTTCGCGAATAAAGCGGCGGTAGCTTTCCACATAGCGAATCATAATGTCCGCAAAAAAGCTGCCCATCTTCGACGTACCGTAGCGACTTTCTTTAATGCGGGCATTTTTAAAGGAATAGATCATAAAATCCGTCAAATCGGGCACGACCACTTCCGCCCCTTCTTCTTCCAATTGCCGTTGCACGTGGTTATTGGCCTCGGGCAAGTATTTCACGAGGATTTCTCCGACGATACCCACTTTCGGCCGCACCTCGTCCCGCCTGTCGACGGCGGAAAAATCCAAAATCATGGCGCGACAATTTTTCTTAAATTCCGCCCGAGAATACAGGCGACTTCCCCTCTTCAACTTTTCGAGCCACGCATCCGCCAAGGTATCGGTCGCGCCTTTATTCACTTCGTAGGGCCGCGTTGCATTGGACAGGCGCATAAGGAGATCGCCGTAAAGCATATTTTGCACGGCTTTTCTCCCGAGGCGAACCATTTGGGTCTTACTTAACTGAAATCCCGGGTGGCGCTCAATGCCCTGAAAAGACGCCCCCAAGACGGGAATGTGACCGTAACCCGCATCTTTCAGTGCCTTGCGAATAAAGCCCACGTAGTTGCTCGCCCGGCAGGCACCGCCGGTCTGACTCATTAACAGCGTTAGATGGTCCGTATCGTAGCGTCCGCTCTTTACCGCCTCCATAAATTGCCCTACGACAAAGATGGAGGGGTAGCAGGCATCGTTGTTCACGTACTGAAGACCTTTGTCCACCACGCGCGTAGACAGATTGGGCAGAACTTCCACGCGAAAACCTTCGTCCCGAAGCATGGGTTCCAAGAGGGCAAAGTGGATGGGCGCCATTTGCGGAATGAGAATAGTGTGGGTTTTTCGCATCTCTTCGGTGAAGAGAACCGGGTCGTTGTACATGGAACGAGCCTCTTTGTCCACCGTACGGTTTTCGACCGCCTGGATCAGAGAGCGCAGGCGAATTTTCGCCGCCCCCAAGTTGTTGACCTCGTCGATTTTCAAGACCGTGTAAATCTTGTGGTAAGATTCCAAAATTTCGTTCACCTGATCCGTGGTCACCGCATCCAGGCCACAGCCGAAGGAATTCAGTTGCACCATTTCCAGGTGCTCGCTTTCGCCGACAATTTTCGCCGCCCGATACAGACGGGAATGGTAGTTCCATTGATCCAAAACGCGAAGATTGCCGTCGATATTTTCCTCTTCCACGATGGCATCTTCCGACAAGACGGGAAGCCCCAAGCCGGTGATCATTTCCGCCATACCGTGGTTGATCTCGGGATCCACGTGGTAGGGACGACCGGCGAGTACGATACCGACGGTGTCCGTCTCTTCCAAAAAGCGCAGCGCCCTTCGCCCCTCGGCGCGCACGTCGTCGCGGTAGCGAGCCTGTTCGTCGTAGGCGGCGGCCACCGCTTCTTTCACGGCTTTTTTATCGTGCGCGGGAAAAACTTCGGCCAAGCGCTCGGCGAGCTTGTTCCGATTGTCGAAAGACAGGAAGGGATTCAAATAGGTGACGTCGCCCTTTTCCAGGCTTTCCACATTGTTTTTAATCACTTCGCTATAGCCGGCGACCACCGGACAGTTCAAGGTGTTGTCCGCGTGGGCCATCTTCTTTTCCTCATAGAAGATGGCCGGATAAAAAATAGTCTTCACGCCTTTTTCCACCAGGTTTTCAATGTGTCCATGGGTGATTTTCCCCGGATAACAGGCCGTTTCCGAAGGAATGGACTCCAACCCCTTTTCGTAGAGCGCACGAGAGGAGATGTCGGAAAGCACCACCCGATAGCCCAACTTCGTAAAGAAGGTGTGCCAGAACGGGTAATTTTCGTACATATTCAGCACCCGGGGAATGCCTACGACGGGCGCTCCCTCGGGCAAACTTTCGTAATCGAAGACGCGCTTTAATTTATAGCTGTAGAGATTGGGCAGAGCGTCGTCTTCCGATCGGACGATGCCGGCGCCGCGCTCGCAGCGATTTCCGGTAATGTAGCGACTTCCGTCTTGAAAGATGTTTACGGACAGGGCGCAGTTGTTGGCGCATTGGCCGCAGCGGGCATATTTTGTGGTATAAGAGAAATCGTCCAACTCCTCCCTGGAAAGGAGAGTACTTTCTTCCCTTTTCTCTTCTTTGACGATAAGGGCCATGCCGATAGCGCCCATGGTGCCGCTCATCTTCGGGCGTACTACCTCTCTATCCGTGATCTTCTCAAAGGCGCGGAGTACGGCGTCACTGTAAAAGGTGCCCCCTTGCACCACGATGTGTTCGCCCAGTTTTTTCGGATCGCGAATTTTAATGACTTTTTGAATGGCGTTTCGAATGACGGAATAGGCGAGACCTGCGGAAATATCCGCCACACTCGCCCCTTCTTTTTGGGCCTGCTTCACCTTGGAGTTCATAAACACAGTGCAACGGCTCCCCAGATCCACCGGAGCGTCGCTTTCAAGGGCTACGGCGGCAAATTCTTGCACCGTACAGCCCACACCGCCGGCAAAGGTCTGTAAAAAAGAGCCGCAGCCCGAGGAGCAGGCTTCGTTTAAGAGGATGGACTCGATCACGTCGCCTTTCACCTTCATCGCCTTCATGTCCTGCCCGCCGATGTCCAAAATAAAATCCACGTCGG
>JAEXBU010000014.1 GCA_023393815.1 Bacillota bacterium
TGGGAACCCAGATCATGCCCACGGGGAGCATTTCTTTCATGGGGAAGGAAAAGGCGGGTTCCATGCCCAAGAGGCTGAAGCTGACCCAGTTGGCGACCACCGAGGCCACGACGCAGGGAACGACGAAAAAGTGGGAGAAGCTTTTGTGCAGCTCTTCCAAGGCGAAGAGGGCACCGGCGAGAGGGGCGTTAAAGGCGGCGGCGAGACCGGCAGAGGCACCGGCGGTAATAAAGTAGCGTCCTTCCATTTCCGAGGCGCGGAAAAGTTTGGCGAGCATTTTCGCAAAGGTACCGCCCAACTGGATGGACGGGCCTTCCCGCCCCAAGGTCAGACCCGAGAAGGCAGCCATGGCTCCGCCGAAAAACTTCGAAAGCAAGGCGGGCACCGGATCGATGTCGGCCTTGCCCAAGAGTTCGCCGCGGATTTGGGGAATGCCGCTGCCGCCGCTTAAAGGGGATCGGTTCAGCAATAGGTGCATGGCCACGGCCATGGCGAAAAACAACAGGAGTACAAGGGGGACGCGCCCGGGGGTCATGTGTGTAAAGAGCAAATTGCGCAAATCATCCATCTTGCTCAGAGTGAAGCGGTACAAGACCGAGAGCATCCCCGAGGCCAGGCCCAGGACGAAGCCGCCGAGGAGCAGGCGGGTGCGCAGGCGGCGGCGATCGTAATTCGTCGCGTGGTGGGTATCCATGAAATCTCCTTTCCCAACGAGCGGAGTGTCAGCGTACAAAGTGGAGGAAGAAGGGCAAAATCAACGTGGTAATCATGCCGCAGACCCCTACGGCCACCGAGGACACGGCGCCTTCGGTTTCGCCCAATTCCAGAGCACGTTTCGTGCCTACGGCGTGGGAGGCGCTGCCCAGAGCCACGCCCCTGGCTACGGGGTGGGTAATGCCGAAGAGCTTATAGAGGCTCGAAGAAAACATATAGCCGGTGTTGCCCGCGATAATGACCAGGGCGATGGTGAGGGCGCGGTCGGCACCCATGGAGAGACTGAGTTCCTGCGCGATGCCTGTGGTGGTGTTTTTTGGAAGCAGGCTGCGTATCAAAGAGAGATCCAGCCCCACCAGCTTGCCGAGAAGGTAGCCGGAGACGAGGGCGGTGGCGCTCCCCACGACGATGGCACCTAAAATCGGGAGCAGGTTTTCTAAGAGAACCTTTCGCTGTTTGTAGATGGGTACGGCCAAAGCCAAGGTCATAGGACCGATTAAAAAGGAAATCATCTCCCCGCCCTTTTGGTAGTCGGCGAGGTCGATGCCCGTCACCGCGAGAAAGGTAATAAGGAGCGTCAAGAGGACAAAGAGCTGGGTAATGTAGGGTTTGTTGATTTTTTTCGTGATCCGATCGCCCAAGAGGAAGCAGCCGACGGTGAGGCCGATACCGAAGAGGGGGGAGGAGATAAAGGGTTGAAAGAAATTAAGCACGGGGCGCACCGCCTTTTCGAATGAGAAGTTGCGCCGTCCATCCGGTGGTTAAGAGGACTAAACAGGTGGAGGCGATAGTGACGAAGAGAATTTTCAACAAGTGAGGACGCAGCTCGGGATAGACGGCGATTAAATTCACCGCCCCCGGAGCGAAAAATAAATTCATGTGCAGGAGCAAATTTTCGCTGACGTCGTCGATAAGAGTTTCGTCGATCCAATGGAAGACGAGCCCGCAAAGAAACAGAGCCATGCCGCATATGGAGCCGGGAATCATAATGGGCAACAAGCTCGAGAGCAGGTTGCCGAGGAACAGACAGAACAACAGAATGAAAAAGCCGTAGGTATTTTTCATGACGCCTCCTAAGAATTCTTGAAAAAGGGGTTTACAAACGAGGGGAAAGGTTGTATTATAAGTCCATGATGTTTTATCGTAGTAAAGTGATAAATAAAGAAAGGAATCGATGATGAAGAAAAAACTACTGACCCTCGTTACTTTGCTTATGATTCTCCTGGTAGGTTGTGCCGGCGGAGACAAGGCCAAAGATGACGGAGCAAACGGGGCCGATGCGAAGAAAGAAGCGGCGGCGGAATTGGATAAGGGCAAGACCTATATCGTGGGCATGGACGATACCTTTGCTCCCATGGGCTTTCGCGACGAAAAAGGCGATCTCGTAGGTTTCGACTTGGATTTGGCCAGAAAGGCTGCGGAAGAAATGGGAATTACGATCGACTTCCAACCCATCGACTGGACCATGAAGGAAACGGAGTTGGAAACGGGCAACATCGACATGATCTGGAACGGCTACTCCATCACGCCGGAGCGGGAAAAGAAAGTCCTTCTTTCGGATCCCTATATGGACAATCGCCAATTGATTATTACCTTAAAGGATTCGCCGGTCAATTCGAAAAAAGATTTAGCCGGCAAGCGCGTGACGGTGCAAGGGGAATCCTCGGCGCTGGAAGCAGTAATGAAAGACGACGCCTTTGTTCAAGCTTTGGCCGAACCGCCGGTAGAATACGCGACCAACACGGAATGTTTTAAAGACATTGAAGCGAAACGCTGTGACGCCATCGTCGTGGACGAAGTACTCGCCCGCTACTACATGAAGCAAAACGGCGAAGAAAAGTACAAAGTCTTGGAAGATAACTTCGGCGAAGAAAAGTTTGCCGTAGGTATGCGCAAGGAAGATACGGCTCTTAGGGACGCTCTGAACAAGGCATTGGCGAAGTTAAAAGAAAACGGCGCCTACGACGAAGTGTACAAGAAATACTTCGCGGATTAAGCCGTGAGAGCAGGAGGCAGTTTTGGAAGTACTACAACGTTTAATCCCCATGTTGGGGGAAGGAATGAAGACAACGGCGTCGGTGTTTGTCGTCACCCTCGTATTATCGTCCGTCCTTTGTGTGCCGGTGGCGTGGGCAAGATTATCCCGTAATCCCATTATATCGAAGTTGGCGGCGATTTACATTTACATTATGCGGGCGACGCCCTTACTTCTGCAACTGATGTTTGTTTTTTTCGGGCTGCCTCTTTTGCCGGCCGGTATTACCTTGGGTCGGTTCAGCTCCATCTTTCTCGCCTTCGTCCTCAATTACACCGCCTATTTCGCGGAAATCTTGCGGGGCGGGATTCAATCCGTCGACCCGGGTCAGTGGGAAGCGGGGAAGGTCTTGGGTCTGTCCCGGATCTACACTTTCTTTAAAGTCATTCTGCCCGTCGTTATTCAGCGAAGTTTTCCCGCCTTTTCCAATGAAGTCATTACTTTGGTGAAAGACACGTCCTTAGTTTATATCTTAGGGGTTATGGACATATTGAAAGCGGCGAAGTCCGTCTCCAACACCATGTCCTCCATCCTGCCTTACGTCTATGTGGGCGTGGTGTATTTAATCGTCGTCGGCTTGTTGAGTTTGCTCTTGAGAAATGCAGAGAGGAAGATTGAAGCGTCATGAAAATTTCCGTGGACAACTTAAAAAAGACCTTTGGAGACCGCTGCATTTGGAGCGGGATCAATCTCACCTTTACCTCCGATGAGATTGTCTCCATTGCGGGAAAGAGCGGACAGGGAAAGACCACCTTCCTTCGCTGTTTAAACGGGCTGGAAACCTACGACGCAGGGACCGTAGCTTTCGACGGTGTGGTAATGCCCGTGGGGAAAACCGACGCGAAAAAAATCGGCATGGTCTTTCAGGGCTATCACCTCTTTCCCAAGATGACCGTGTGGGAAAATATCCTCCTGGCTCCCATTTATCACGGTGTCGATCGCAAAGAAGCCGAAGAGCGCGCCGAACGGCTGATGAAAGAGTTGGAGATTTATGAGGAAAAAGATAAGTACCCGAAAAACCTCTCCGGCGGGCAACAGCAGCGGGTGGCCATCGTCCGTGCCTGTATGCTCGAGCCTGAAATTCTCTGTTTCGACGAACCAACCTCCGCCTTGGACGGAGAAACCATCGACAAATTGGCGCGCATTATGGAAAGGCTGAAAGAAAAAGGCATGGGCATGATCGTCGTCACGCACGACCGGGCCTTTGCCGAAAAGATTTCCGACAGGATTTTGCACTTTGAAGGCGGAGAGTTAAGAGAAGAGATTGTGGCGTAACCTACGAGGGTTTCTTTTCCGACAAATCTGTTTTCTTCCGTAAAAAAATCACGCGTTGTCTATAGAGACGGCGTGATTTTTTTTGCAAATAGTTCGTTTGCTCCTGAAAAGCGGAAAAGACGAAACGTCCCTCTAGGAAAAAGAAACACAAAAAAAGGGCTTTTCAAAAGCCCTTTTTGCTTATCTTCTGTTTGTTACTGCATTTACGATCCACAGCAGGATCACGCTGCCGATGACGGCGATAACGAGGCTATAGAGGTTAAAGCCGGAAACTTTTCCCATGTGAAAGACATTGCTCGCGAGGAATCCGCCGATAAAGGAACCGACAATTCCGGTAACGATGTTTGCGATGGCACCCATGGACTCGTCTTTGCCCACAATTTTACTTGCGATCCAACCGGCCAGTGCGCCGAAAATTAACCAAAATAACATGAGAGAACTCCTTTCCACGATGTGTTTCTTACATTTCTGCTACTTCGTATATACCCGAGCTTGTGAAAATTATTCAAAAAACATCAAATGAAACGGACGATTTGTTTTTCGGCACTTAAATTTCTTTTCCCTCGAATTGGGAGTGGTAGAGATTGTAGTATTCGCCGCCCTTGGCCATCAGGCTTTCGTGGTTCCCCTGTTCCACGATGTTTCCGTCTTTCAGAACGAGGATGACGTCGGCGCCGACGATGGTAGAGAGACGGTGGGCGATGACGAAGTTGGTGCGCCCGTGCATCAGCCGATCCATGGCTTTTTGGATGAGTTTTTCCGTTCGCGTATCTACGGAGCTGGTGGCTTCGTCCAGGATCAAGATGTCGGGATTGGAAATCAGCGCCCGGGCGATGGTGAGAAGTTGCCGTTGGCCTTGGGATATTTCTAAGCCGGATTCGGTAATGATTTCGTCGTAGCCGTGGGGAAGGGTGCGAATGAAATTGTCCGCGTAGGTGGCCTTGGCGGCGGCGCGGATGGCATCTTCCGAGGCGTCTTCTTTGCCGTAGGCGATGTTGTCTTTTATGGAGCCGGAAAAGAGCCAGGTGTCTTGAAGCACCATGCCGAAGTGTTCTCTAAGGGCGTCGCGGGTCAAATTTCGTGTGTCTACGCCGTCTACGGAGATGGTGCCGCGATCGGGATCGTAAAAGCGCATCAGGAGGTTGATCAAGGTGGTCTTTCCCGCGCCGGTAGGGCCGACGATGGCCACGGTTTCACCGGGTTTGACGTGGAGGGAGAAGTCGTCGATAACCGTTCGGTCTTCGTCGTAGCCAAAGTGTACGTGGTCGAAGGTAACTTCTCCTTTCAAGTGCTCCAAGGCCATGGGGTCTTTCGCTTCTATTTCTTCTTGTGCATCCAGGACGCGGAAAATGCGGTCGGCGGCGGAAATAGCCGATTGCAGGGCGCCCACCACTTCCGCCATGCCGCTGATGGGTTGGTTCAGTTTTCTGGAGTATTGGAAAAAGGCTTGAATGGCCCCCAAGGTAATGGATCCGTTGAGAACCAGGAAGCCGCCGAAGACGGCGATGGCCACATAGCCCAAGTTGGAAATAAAGCCCATTAGGGGCATGATTTCGCCGCTGATAAATTGGGCCTTGTAGGCGTTGTCGTACAGGTCGTCGTTAATGGCGCGAAATTCTTCCAGCGCCCGATCTTCGAAGGTAAAGCTCTTGACCACTTCTTGCGCGGTAATAATCTCTTCCATATAGCCGTCCACCCGTCCCATGTCGCGGCTCTTGGCGCGGAAATAGTGTTGGCTTACGCCGGCGATTTTCGCCGTAACCAACGCACTGACGGGAAGTACGATAAGAGAGATCACCGTTAGGCGAGGTTCGATAAAAAGCATCATGCCGAGGGTTCCCACGATGGTGACCACGGCGCTAATGACCTGTGCGATATTTTGCCGCATATTGTTTACCACCGATTCCATGTCGTTGGTCATGCGGGAAAGGAGGTCGCCCACGGGAAAGCGGTCCAAATAGGACAGGGGAAGGTGCTGAATTTTTTCGGAAAAATCTTTTCGAAGGGTAAAGACGGTTTTTTGGGTGATCGTAACTAAAATGCGCCCCCGGAAGAAGTAAAAGATCGAAGAGATTACATACATGAGGACGAGAATCCCCACGATGCGCCCTAGGTAGGCGTAGTCGATGGCTGTTTTCTCTTTTATGGAATCGTATATACTGGTGATCCCGAGCCCCAGAATCCAGGGGGTGAGAATGTCGATGATCGTGGCCGTCGCCGTAAAGAGGATGGCGAGGGCCATGGGGATCTTGTCTCGATTTAAATAGCCGATCAGTCGCTTCATGATGCGGAGGCTATCGGCGCTTCGGAGGCTTCGGCGGTCTCGCTGCGCGACGGGTCGCAGTCTAGGCATGGAGCACCTCCTCTCCCAATTGGGAGGCAGCGATTTCTCGGTAGACGTCCGATGAGGCCATCAGTTCGTCGTGGGTGCCTCGCGAAAGGATCTTTCCGTCGTCCAAGACGAGGATTTCATCGCAGTCCAAAACCGTCATCACCCGCTGGGCCACGATGAGGGTGGCGGATTTTTCGGTCATGGGGGAGAGAGCGCGGCGCAGCGCCTTGTCCGTTTGAAAGTCCAGGGCGGAAAAGGCGTCGTCGAAGAGAAGTACGTCGGGTTCTTTCGCCAAGGCTCGAGCGATGGAAAGGCGCTGTTTCTGTCCGCCGGAGAGATTTTTCCCCGTTTGCGAGACGATGGAATCGATGCCTCCCGGCATGGCGCCAACAAAGTCGTCGGCCTGGGCAATGGAAAGGTAGGTGTGGGTTTCTTCGTCCGACAAGGGTTCCTTGCGCGCGATGGATAAATTGTCCTTGACGCTCCTTAAAAGAAGGGTGGCCTTTTGCGGGGCGTAGCCGATACGGCTTCGAAGGGAGCGGGAGGAAATATCTTCGATGTTTACGCCGTTTAGGCGAATTTCCCCTTCACAGACGTGGTAGAAACGATGGATCAGCTTTAAGAGGGTACTCTTACCGCTGCCCGTGCCGCCGATAATGGCGAGCTTTTCTCCGGCCTTCACCTCAAAGGAGACATCCGAAAGGACCGGTCGTTCGGCACCGGGGTAGGAGAAAGTGACGTGATCGAAGACGAGGGAGGTTTCCCCTCCTTCGGAGAGGTCGGATCGAACGTGTTCTTCGGCGGGCGGCGTGTTCAGCACCTCCACGATGCGTCCGTAAGCGGCTTTGGCGTTTGGGTACATAGCGAAGAGCATGGAAAACATACTCAAAGCAAACATAATTTGGCTCACGTACTGAATAAAGGCCATAAGATCGCCCACGGCTATGGAACCTTCGTGAATGCGTCCGGCGCCGAAGTAGAGGACGGCCACCATGGTCATATTAAAGATCAGGTTAAAGGCCGGGAGCATGGTAATCAGATAATTGTTCACCTTCTCCGACGTGCGGCGCATGGTTCGGTTTACTTCGTCGAAACGGGCGTCTTCGTAACCTTCCTTTCGAAAGGCGCGGATGACGCGAATCCCCGTCAGTCGCTCGCGGAAGCGCAGATTGATCTCGTCCATTAATTTTCGAATGCGGCGAAAACAGGGAACGGACTTGCGGGAGATTACAATCACCACGCCGAGGAGTATGGGCGCCGAAATAAAAATAACGGCGGAGAGCTTGGTGTCGGTAGTCAAGGACATATAGGTCGCCCCGAGAAACATGAGTGGGGCGCGCACCATAGGGCGCAATGCCACCACGGCCATACGTTCCAGTTGGCTGATGTCGTCGGTGGCGCGGGTGAGAATCGACGGGGCACCGAAGGTTTCGAAGGACGGAAAGTCCAAAGAGAGTACGTGGGCAAAGAGGCCCTTTCGCAGATCGCGGGCAAAGCCCATGGAAATTTTCGCGGCCATAAACCCCGCCAGGGTCATGAGAAGTACCGACAAGGCGGCGAGGCCAATCATGGCCAGGCCCTTGTTTAAGATAAAAGGCACGTTCCCCTTCAAGACGCCGTCGTCCACGATGTGGCTCATCAGTCGAGGAAGGTAAAGATCCGCCAAAATACTTAGGCCGATCAGCAGGATTTCAGCGAAGATTAGGGGTATATAGGGCTTGATGTAGTGTTTCATTTCACCATCCTATTCTTAAAAAAGTTGTTACTTTCATTTCTACCCGAAAAGAAAGGGCGTACACATGAAGACATTGGCCGCCTTAAAACATAAAAATTTCATCATCGTGGATGGAGGTTACGGTTTCGATCAAAACGCCCTTCGCGGTCTGTGGAGCAAATATCTTGTGGATCGCTCCTGCGGCCTCGCCGCCTTGGCCAATCTCGTAACCTACGCCGAAGGTCGAAGGAGCCTCGAAAGAAGAGAAGCCCTGCAGGTGATGGACGCCCTCATTCGTCTGGCGCCTCCCAGACCGTGGGGCATTGCTGCTGGGTGGATTCTGGCGCGCGCCGTGAAGCGAATGAATCTGCCTTATCGAGTGGAATTTTTAAAGCCCCGGGCGACGAAAGAAGAAATCTACGACTTCGTTCTTCGCGCGTTGGCCGCCGATCGCCCCGTGGCTCTATTGAATACCAACCATCCCCACAAGGCCTTTCGCTACCACTGGGTAACCATTACGGAAATGGTGGAAGATGAAGGGGAGATTTACGTCCGATTTTCTTCTTGGGGGAGGAGGTACAAAATGGGATTTCGAGAATTGTTTCCGGCTGGAATGATGTATAGGAGTATGTTTTATTTAATGGAGTGAAAGATTTTTCCGTGGACAAGAGCTGCGTGTTGTTCCTTCGGGAAGGAAAAGGGCATCTTTAGAAAGAAGATGTTACGGAATGAAGAGGGAAAAAAGATGTTGCGGGACGATTTTGCAACATCTTTTTTTCTTGCGGGGTGTGTTTTTCGGTGTGAACGCCGGTTCACGTACCCTCTGTGTGTCGTCTTTTTCTTCTATTATAATGGGGAAGGAGATTCGAAGGAGTAATCGCCTTTAGGAGGAAGTAAAAAAGACAGCAAAGTCCGAAAAAAAGGCACTGTCCCCAGGGAGGAAGAAAGGAGACAAAACACAGGGGCAGGGCGTTGTGCAGAGCGTGTAGGGCGACGGATGTGGCGAGCCCGCTGCGTTCGTAGACGCTTTCGATGAGAATGCTGAGGGCAGAAGCGTGGAGAACTTGGACGAAGGCGTAACCTGCGCTCGGGTGCAGGGGAACGTGCCACAGTCCCCACAAAATGCCCAGGAACAGAGCGGGGAAAAAGCCGCGGCCTAAGCGGGGGCGAAGCCATTCCCGCAAGAAAATTTCTTCGGACAGCACGAAGAGAAGGGTGGAAAAAAGGTAGGACAGGGCGCGGGGCAGCCGGTCTATGGAAAAGGCGCCGCTTCGGGCGAGGAGCCCGCCCTGTAGGAAGAGAAGAAAGAAAATAGGCGCAAGAGCCAAGGGACGTTTTAGGGTGAGGAGTCCGTAGAGGAGAAGAAGGATCGACGCGGACGCGGACAGAAAGGCCGTGTCGATGCCGAAATAGATAAGCCCCGCGTAAAGGAGAAAAAACGCGGCTGCCCCATATCGACGGGAGCCGCCCTTTTGGATGCACCACAAGAGCCCGGGCACGAGGAGGGCGACGGTGGGCGCGGTTCGAAAGATTAAGGGCGCAAGAAAGTAGAGAAGGATCACAGGGACAGCAGCGTCCCCAGTCCCGGTTCCGCGGCTAGGGCGTCGGCCACATCGGCCAGGACGTCTTCCAAATGATCCATACCCTTGTATTCCAGTCGGCTCGTGGGGCCGGAGAAACTTACGCCGGCGATGAGTTTGCCTTCAAAATACACGCCTTTGGCCATGCAGGTGAGACCGTACTCGTACTCTTCCCGGTCGTGGGCCGTACCCGTTTCCACTACATCCAGAAGATCGGCCGTCAAATCCTCTTTCGTGGTCAAGGTAGAGAGGGTTCGTGGGATCAATTCGTGGCGGGCGAGGTAGTGGGCCAGGGTGTCGTCCTCGTATTCGGCGAGAAAAATTTTGCCGATGGCCGAACAGTACAGGGGCGCCATGGGAATCAGGTGGCGCATAATGTAAAACTCTTCTCCCGCCACCGTGTCCAACATGACGATGGCGTCGTCGGCGCAAATGCCTAAATTCAAACTTTCGCCCGTGTCGCGTACGGCACGCTCCATAATCGGGCGGGTGACCGTGGTAAAGTCCCAGCGGTTTCTGACCTCGGCGTCGTAAGGGATAAAGCCCAAACCCAGATGGTAGCGATCCTCCCTGTCCTTGGCCACAAAGCGTTCCGTCTCCAGGGTGTAGAGGATCTTAAATACGCTGGTCTTCGGCAAATCCAGCAGGTTTGCAATGTCTCCGATACCGTGGGCACCGTCATGCTCCAAGAGAAAATGCAAAATTTGCAGTGCCTTTTCTACCATCGGCACGATATAGTCTGAATTTTTTGCCATTCTCGGGTTCCTCCTTTATAATAGAACCATTCATCAAAGGATTCGCAAACAATCTTGTAATAGGTTCAGTATAGCAGAAAAGCACGCCATAGAGGAGGAAGTAGCATGAAGTCGATGGTTTCGAAAAAATACGCCGAAAGTGCATCGGGTGGTCTCGCCGCCAGTGCCGATTTGGCAAAAGCCTATAAGGATGTGGTGGACTTTACCTTGGGAGATCCCGATTTAGTGACTCCGATTGCCATAATCGAGGCCGCAGCCGAAGACGCGGCGAAGGGGTATACTCACTACACCGACAGCCGCGGAGATGCGGAACTCATCGCCGCCATCGTGGACTTTCAACGCGACGAATACGGAGTGAACCTTTCTTCAAAGAACGTCTTCGTCACCACGTCTGCCTGCCACGGTATGTGGCTGGTTTTGGAAACCATGCTGGATGTCGGGGACGAGGTTTTAATCATTGAACCGTACTTCTCTCCCTACGCCAATCAGGTCAAAATGGCCGGCGGCGTGCCCGTGTTTGTTCCCACGGATCCCGACAAGGGATTTCGTCCGGAGGTAGATGCGATTGCCGAAAAAGTAACCGAAAAGACCAAAGCCCTCATTGTAAACACGCCCAACAACCCCTCGGGACTGTGCCTGAAAACAGAAGAGCTGGAGGCATTGGGTCGCTTGGCGGAAGAAAACGACTTTTACCTGATTGCCGATGACATTTACACGGCCTTCTCCTACGTCGAACCCTTTGTGCCCATGGCGTCTTTGGAGGCTTGCAAAAATCGCACCGTGACCCTGCGATCCTTCTCAAAAAACTTCGCCATGACCGGTTGGAGAATCGGCTATATTTTAGGAAAGGAAGAGTTTATCGCCGCGGCGAAATCCGTCAACGAAAACAACGTATATACCGCTCCTTCCATCTCCCAACGCGCCGCCCTTTATGCCCTCAACCATCGGGCGGAAGTCCAGCCGAAGATTGTGGGAGAATTTAAGAAACGCACCTTCCGCGCCTATGAACGACTTAAACGACTCAAGAACATTCGCATCGCCGAGCCGACGGGCACCTTTTACCTGTTCGTGGACGTGCGACCGACGGGTCTTTCGGAAGATGCGGTGTGGCGTGCGCTGTTCGAGGAAGCCCACGTACTCACCGTGAAGGGATCGGCCTTCGGGGAAAGCGGCCGCGGCTTTTTACGCCTCGCCGTCACCGTAGGGGTGGAGGAAATCGACAAAGCCTTCGATCGGATCGAGAAAATGGAGATATTTCAGTAAAATAAAAGGGAAAACAAAAAGACGCCCCTCCGAAGAGGGGCGTCTTTCGCTCTATAAACAAAGGAGCACCATCAGACATAGATGAATGGATGTAGGATTTCCTACAGCTTTATTTTAGCAGAAACGAATCAAAAAGTCACAATGTTTACCAAGTATTTACTATTGGGGATTTCTTTTGACCGAAATCGCGTCGCCGGGACTCTGTGTCGTGTCGGAAAGAACACACGAAATTGCATTCGAATTTTGTCATCCGTGTACGTTTTTCTGAGAAAAATCTGAGAAAAAGAGGAAGGACGCGCATACAAACAAAAATAGAGGGCGTGGAAGAAATTTTGAAGAAAATGAAAAGAGGTGTTGACAGGCAACGGCTCCGGTGCTAACATATACAGGCTGCCTCGAAGGAAGAAAAGAAAATCGAGAGAAAAAACGTCTTGACAATTTTAGTCTATCGAGGTATTATATAAAAGTTATCGCGCAAGACGCGTCAAAAAAACTTTTTACAAAAAAGGGAAAAAGTTCTTGACAAAGAAGTCTCTGCGAGATATACTAAATAAGCTGTTTCGAAAGAGGCAGCGCAGAACCAAGTTAATT
>JAEXBU010000057.1 GCA_023393815.1 Bacillota bacterium
CAATTAGAACAAACGTACGAACAAATTTTCAAAACATACGATCGAACATATAGGTGTATGGAGGTCTAAAATGAAGAGAGAAAATAGAATGCAAAGACAACTGTCGTCCGGTCGGCGTGCATCTGTACGCGCGGTGAAAAACAGAAAACGCCTTCGCATAATTCCCTTGTTACTTATTTTACTGATAAGCATTATGGGAACGACGCTACCTTATAGTAATAAAACGAAAAGCTACCAAGTGCGAGAGTCCTATGTGGTGAAGTCGGGGGATACGCTTTGGTCGATTGCATCAGCTTACGCTGATAAGGAAGATGATTTGCGCCTTATGATTGACCGCATGGTGGACGCTAATAATCTGGGCGAAAATTGCGCTCTAAAACCCGGTGATACAATTTTTGTAGTCGTTGACGAGCGTGATTTATCCTTTTAAAAATAAAAAACAGCTGTGAGCATACAACAATGCTTACAACTGTTTTTTATTTTTTTATTATACGTGCACCATAGGAGGTAGGAAACTCTATTATAGAGAATAGTAGGAAAAAGAAGATAATCGTTAGAATAGCTAGACAGAACGCGAATTTAGTCACAAAATATAAATTTTGCGACTAAATTCAATTCCGTTGAAACGAGATGACCACGAGTTCACGGAGTTGCACACTAATTTCGATCATATATCGAGCTTTTAACTTTTAAACGGAGGACAAACATTCCTCTACATCTACGTCTACGTCACGAAGATAATTTCAAAAAGAATGTATCGATAGAATGCACGACGAGGAACGAGCAGTTAAAGTGTCAAGTAATAGATAAAATAAAGCCGTAGGATCCAAATATAGGGCTTATAAAAAGTTTAGCATATTTCCCCTCTATCTTCGTTAATTAAATCGAAGTTTTACGGAGGCTGGCGGTATCCGTGCATCCAATTGAGAATCAGCTCATTCTAAGAAGAAAGCATGAAAGCTACAGGAACGGCACGTCCAATCTATGTTCGAACATAAGGTTTGAAAGTTGTAAAATTACTCTTCGTCCTTTCTTTTTTCCACATCTTCGAGCATTTTTTCGACCTCGTCGACGCGAGCCAGGGGATTTTGATTCATCGTGTGACGAATATCTTCCACGTTAATGTGGGTGTATATTTGTGTCGTGGAGATGGACTCGTGACCCAGGATTTCTTGGAGGGATTTTAAATCTTCGTCGCCGAATTGGTACATTAGGGTCGCTGCCGTATGGCGCAGTTTGTGTACAGTATATTTATTTGTGTCAAAGCCCGCATTCTTTAAATGCTTTTCCAACATATGTTGGATGGAACGATTGCTCATTCGTTTTTTTCGCATACTCAAAAACAGCGCTTCCTCGTCGTCTAAACCTTGAGCCTTTCGAGCCAGCAGATAGGCGTCAATAGAGCGTCGCACATTTTCGTTTAAATAGACCAAACGCTCTTTGGATCCTTTTCCGAAAATTCGAAGGGTATGGTCGTTATTTAAATCTTGTTTATTTAACGACGCAAGTTCACTTAAACGAAGTCCGCAATTTAAAAAGAGCATAGTGATGGCGTAATCGCGTAGGCGAAAAATATCTTTCTGTTTGAAATTTTGAATTGAATGCAGGAGCCGTATGCACTCCTCCAGACTCAAATAGACGGGCAGAGATTTCTCCATTTTTGGCATATCGATGTGTTCCGTTGGATTTTTTTCCAGAAGATCAACTTTATAGGTCAGGTAATCGAAAAAAGAGCGCACGGATGCTATTTTACGGAACTTCGTACGACTATTGTTTTTTCTCTCTCGATCCAAGTAGGAAATATAGGCGTAAATATCTGCTTTTTCTACTTGTCTTAATAGATCCACTTCCACTGAGTCGATATCTACCGCATCTAAAGAATCGACAACTAAGCCTTCCTTTCGTACGCGTAGGTAACGAAGAAACTGGCGTATGTCGTAGAAATATTCTTTTACCGTGCCTTCACTACGGCCGCGGGCGGCTCGCAGATAATTTAAGTAGTCATCTAATAAACTTGCTAAACTTGCGCGAATCACAATTTACCTCTTCTCTATCATAACAAAAAAACAAATAAAAACCTGCCTACAGGCAGGTTTTTTACTTTGCGTATTCGACAGCACGCGTTTCGCGAATTACATTGACCTTGATTTGACCGGGGAAGTCCAATTGAGACTCGATTTCGTTAGCAATGTTGCGCGCAGTTGTTACCATGTGGGCTTCGTCGATTTCCTTCGGCTTTACGATAATGCGCAACTCGCGACCGGCTTGTACGGCATAGGATTTTTCAATACCGTCAAAACTCGTAGCAATTTCTTCCAACTGTTCCAATCGTTTGATATAGTTTTCAATGGTTTCACGTCGTGCACCGGGCCGTGCCGCGCTAATGGCGTCGGCAGCTTGTACCAAGATCGACTCCAATGAATTGAATTCGACGTCGCCGTGGTGAGCTTCAATCCCGTTAATGACGGATTCAGGCTCCTTATAACGTCGTGCCAGTTCAACCCCTAGTTCCACGTGGGGTCCTTCCACTTCGTGATCAATGGATTTACCCAAGTCGTGGAGAAGGCCAGCACGTCTGGCAAGCTTCGAATCAATACCGACTTCTTCGGCCAAATAGCCGGCGATCTTTGATACTTCGACGGAGTGGCGCAAGCAATTTTGCCCAAAGCTGGTACGGAATTTTAAACGCCCCAGGTATTTGACAAGTTCTGGATGCAATCCATGGACGCCGGCTTCGAAAGCAGCTTCTTCACCACTTTTCTTAATAATCTCGTCCACTTCCTGTTTTGCCTTTTCTACTGTATCTTCGATGCGTGTTGGATGGATACGCCCGTCCAGGACAAGTTTTTCCAAAGCGATGCGGGCAACTTCTCGACGGATAGGGTTAAACGAAGAGACGACTACCGCTTCCGGAGTATCGTCAATGATTAAGTCCACACCGGTCAAGGCTTCGATGGCACGAATGTTTCGACCCTCGCGGCCGATAATGCGTCCTTTCATTTCGTCGTTCGGCAGATTGACCACGGAAACCGTCGTTTCGGCTACCTCGTCCGCTGCAATCCGTTGAATGGCATGAACGATAATGTCTTGCGCAATCTTTTTGCTCTCGTCTTTAACATAGTGTTCGTACTCGCGAATTTTTAGAGCGGATTCTTGGGTCAATTCATTTTCCAGTTCGTTTAGAAGAATTTGTTTGGCTTCTTCCTTAGAAAGGCCGGAAATCCGCTGAATTTCCGCAGATTTCTTTTCAACCAGCTCGTCGATTTGATTCTCTTTTTCTTGAATTCGATTTTGTTGATCAAAAATCTGGCTTTCTTTTTTTTCCAAGGTAGCACTTTTTGATTGAAGTAGATCTTCTTTGGAATTCAGACGATCTTCATAGCGCTGGAGTTCGTTTTTTCGAGCATCACTTTCCTGTTGGACTGTATCACGAAGTTTGTGAATCTCCTCTTTTGCTTGGAATAAAATGTCTCGTTTATTGTTCTCGGCCTCACGTTCCGCATCAATAATGATATTCTTGGCTAGTTCTTCCGCGTGATTGAGCTTTCCTTCAGCCAATGTTTTACGTATAAAATAACCAATAGCTACTCCGAGGATTCCAATAAACAATGCCCCAACAAAAGGTACCAAGTATGCAGGCATATGGAACACCTCCTTATTTAATTTTCATGATTCAAATGGCATAGACCACCCATTTATTATATCATAATTTACGTTTTTTGTTTTGACGATTTCCATCTATTTCTTGCTTTATCGCAATAAAGAAGGCTGCTCACTATAGCAACCTTCTTAACCTTCTTTATGAAATAAATTTGTTCTCTCCGATCAGTTCGCAAACTTCACTAGTTCCGTTACGGATATCGACGCGAAAGGCTTTGTCGCATATATTGGTTAAGTAATCGTTATGCGTGACCATAATGATTTGCCGCATAAACAAGCGAGAACACTCTTTTAAGAATTCGCCCATATTGAAAATATAATCGTCACTGATATGTTTGCCGGGCTCGTCTAAAAAGAGTGGCCCGTCCATTTTCGGACGGTGATTTTCTAAAAATGCAATGCGCAAGGCTAAACTCACAATATCTACCACGCCACCGCCGCGACTAAGTTCCGGTTTCGTCTTTACCTTATAATCCCCGTAGTCGGATTCTACAAAAAACTCGGCTACGGGAAGCCCCCTTTTTTCTGATAAGTCCACCGTGAACTTCGAAGAGTTTTGCATAATGTAGGCGATGGATTGGGTGACGATACCTTCGATTTGGTGGGTCGCCTGATTCCTCGAAAAATCGGCGGCTTTTTGGAGGAGAAATACGACGCCGCTCAGTTTCTTTTCTTCCCGCTCGACGGCTTGAATCTCCTCTTTCTTTTTTGCGATCTTCTCCAGAATGGAGTCTCGTATGCCCTCTTCGCGATTCACGTCTTTTGAAAAATCGTCAAATCGTCGAAGGGCTTCCTCGTATGTCATGGACGATCCTCCGGCAAGAGTTTTTCCGCTTCATCCAGCAGACGAAGGATTTCAGCTTCCATTCGCTCAATTTCCTGTTCCAGGGTCTCCGGATCAAAACCTAACGCTTTGATTTTGTCGTTTAATTCCTTCTCTTCCTTCTCTAATTCTTCCATACGCCACTCGGCACGCTTTCGCGTTTCTTTCGCTTTTTCGTAACGTTGATTTAGGTCGCTGATCCGTTGTTCTAAGTTCATCTTAGTCCTCCAAACTATGTCTTATGACGTGAAGTGCAGCCTCATCAATGGACTGCTTACACAAAGGGCAGCTGCCTGCTTGAGACAAACTGTCCAGATAGGCATGCATGGCTTTTTTTTCCTCATCGACGAAGCGCTGCAATTCGAACGCCAAATTTTTTTTATTCTGAATCAACTGTTTCTGGCCTTGTAAAAGGCTTCGAATAGCCTTATCTTTTTCTACCAATGCGGTGATCCGGTCATTTTTTTCTTGCATCGAATCCAATGGTTCGTAGCGTGAAAGAAAAATGCGGCCGACTTTTATTCGCTGTATCAATTCGCGGGATGCCTCAAACCATTGGAGATAGGAAGAAAGTTGACGGTATTTCTCTTCCAGCCTCATGGCGTCGATAGAATGAATATTTTTCGTCTCCTGGAGCACGGATACATTTGCGTCTATAGCTTCTTGTGAAGATTGCCTTTTTTTTACTAACGGTAATACTTGATTATAGATCCCTCTTATCTCCCCTAATCGCGTCACAATATCCTCTAGGGCCTGTAAATTTTTATAATAGGTAAGAACTCCTTCTACTTCTCCTCGGCTATCTGTATTTCGCCGATAGAAGTCTAAGAGCATGCGTTCATGACCGTAGCGGTCTATCTCGGTTTGTAAATGATGAAGAGAATCTTTCAGCTTATTGACCACCGCATATTTTTTTAAAAGGGCGTCTGTTTTCAGACGAGTATCTTTAAGTGCCTTCAGGCGGTATTGAACGTCTCGCGCGGATTGCAATTGTTCCTTTAGCATCGCCACCCTCGACAATATAACCTGTGTCTTTTCTCTTATAGCGATTTTTTGGTCTAAATCGGAGAAGGCGTCTAAGGAATGCTTCGTTTCTTCCAGATCTTTTTCCATAAGTTCCCGTCGAATGGAAATTTGTTTTTTGTCGCGCAGCGTATCGCGCATGGTTTCATCTAAAATATCTACTCCGACCATGCGGCCGATGGCTTGCGCCTTGTACGCATCGGTTTCCTGAAGAAGAAAGGGGCCGTCCAACTGATCGGAAAAGTTTAGGGGAAGTGATTTTTTATCGTCCAGCATAACTTTTTTTATGCCGATGGCATCCTCGATCTCCTTCGGTACGTTTTTTCCAAAACCTTCGAAAATCAGTTCCTCTTCATTCGGGCGGCGTAAAATATATTGATTCTTTGATTGACTTCGCCTACGTTCCACTTCTACATGGTTTTGAAATTGCACCGTCACGGAAACTTCTTTCTCTCCTTCGCGAACGAATTCTACGCCGGAAGGGTCGTTGAACATATTCCAGCGAAGAGCGCGCATAATCGCTGTTTTTCCGCTGTCGGAAGGACCGACGATGACATTGACGCCCCGTGAGAGGGAAAGTTCGGAGTAGGCGTGGGATTGAAAATTAACCAAAATAATTTTTTCAATAAAGTTCAAATCGAACGCCTCCTCTCCTGTACGTGTGCGATGCGGGTCATGGCCTCTTCTTTAATGGAGGGATCCAATTTTTCGCTGGTGGAAATATCGGTTAGGAGATCGAAGAAATTAATGCGATCGTAATCCCCCGATCGTTCAATGGATTCTTTAAATTCCGCCAATTCTTGCCGCTTGAATTTATGCATTTCCATTTCTGTTCGGTCAAGCACTTCGGATCCCGCGCGCGCCGACTGAAGATAATGCTCGCGAATATCTGCTGTATTCTTATGCACGTCGATGATCAAGATTTTCGGCCGTCGCTTAAGTTCTGTGGTAGAGTTCGAAATACGCACCATGGCACCAGGATTTACAAATAATTTGCCATTGATCTCGGTCAAAGCAAACCCATCGTGAAAGTGACCTGATAAAGTAAGATCCGCTTTCGTTGCAAGAATGTCTTCGATGGATGTATGCGCGAACATCGCTTTTGTACTTCCCGTCATTAAAAAGCCGTGAACCATGTGAATGGCGTAGTCGGCTGAAGCATCTCGGTCATTCACGATATAAAGAGATCGATTTTCTTCGCGATCGATGCCGTAGATATACGGGGCCCCCGTTAATTGAACCGTTGTCGTCCCATCTTTTAATAATAGACGGCGGTTGTTGATGAGATGAACAATTCCCAGAGTATCTAATAAGCCCATCATGGTTCGGGGCAAGGTAACAGGGTTATGCCCATAAATATCATGATTGCCGCTAATGGCGTAGATAGGCACGGGAAAATCTGTCAGGATCGGAAGGATTTCATTCATCACCGATACGGATACGTCCGGGCGATCGAATAAGTCGCCACCGTGTAAAATATAATCTACCTGTTCTTTTTTAGCCGTAGCATTGATCTCCTGTAATTTAGTTTTGACCGTGTGGAAAAACGAATCGGTTCGAGATTTCGGGTTCGTCCCTCGTATATGACTATCGGTGAAATACAGGAATTTCAAGTATTATTCCCCCTTGACGGAGCCGCTTTTTTTCGGATCGTCTTCACCAGTTGTATCTTCTAAATGGTAGTGGATTCGCACCTTTTCGTTGATTTCTGCAAGAATATCAGAGTTTTCCGTTAGATAGTTCTTCGAATTTTCACGACCCTGACCCAGCTTGACGTCTCCGTAGCTGAACCATGACCCGGATTTTTCAACAATACCGGCCTCTACGGCGGCATCTAAGGTGGAACCTACCTTTGAAATCCCGCTGCCGTACATAATGTCGAATTCGGCTTTTTTGAATGGCGGTGCCACTTTATTTTTGACAACCTTCACTCGAACGCGATTGCCGATAATTTCATCGCCTTTTTTCAAACTGTCGATGCGGCGTATATCCATACGTACAGAGGTAAAGAATTTAAGGGCACGGCCGCCTGTGGTAGTTTCCGAGCTGCCATACACGACACCGATCTTTTCCCTCAATTGGTTGATGAAGATAACGGAAGCTTTCGACTTGCTAATGGCCCCAGTTAACTTCCGCAGTCCCTGGCTCATGAGACGCGCTTGTAAACCTACGTGGCTGTCGCCCATTTCTCCCTCAATTTCCGCTTTTGGTACTAAGGCGGCAACCGAATCCACGACAATCAGATCCACGGCATTGCTACGAACCAAACTTTCTGTAATTTCCAAGGCCTGCTCTCCGGTGTCCGGTTGAG
>JAEXBU010000078.1 GCA_023393815.1 Bacillota bacterium
TGCGAGAGAGCCTTTGACAGGGCGAGAGAGATGTTCTCTTTGCCACCGATGCCTGCACCGGCGAGAATGACGGGGTATTTATTCATGGTATTGCACCTTTCGAGCAAGATTCAGGGCATCAAGCGCAGCTTTTTTTTCAGTCGTTTTTACCGAGGCGTATACTAGGGGATCCTCTACGGTTTCGGCATAGCATCCGTGCAAGATTATGGAGCCATTTCTTCTTTCAATATGGATGCCGACAGGCGATTCGCATCCAGCGTTCAGCGCCTTTTGATAGGCCCTTTCCACCTCCATGCGAAAGGCTGCGTAAGGATCGGAAGCGTCTTGAAAAATTTTCAAAAGATCTTTACGATCCTTTACCAACTCAATACCTAAAAGTCCTTGGGCGGGGGAGGGAATGAAGCGGGTAGGATCCAGCGGAGCCGTCATTTTATGCGCAAGGCCTGCGCGATACAACCCGGCATATGCGAGAAGGGTACCGTCGGCTAAGCCTTCTTCCACTTTTCGTATGCGTGTCTCGACGTTTCCGCGAATCGGCACGGTTTTTACCGTAGGGTAAAAGTGTTTGAGTTGAGCCAAACGCCGAGTACTTCCCGTGGCGACGGTCATGTGCGATAAATCCGCCTCTTTAAAATTCGCCTCCCCCACGAATACATCCATATCCAAGGGAGCGGCGGGAGGCGGAGCCAGGGTAAGACTTGTGGGGATGGATGAAGGCATATCCTTTAAGGAATGAACGGCGATATCCACCGTACCCTCTTCAAGAGCCCGCTCCAATTCACCGACGAAGATGCCGTTTTTTCCGATTTTGTGTATGGGCAAAGATGGAAAGCGATCGCCCTTTGTAGATACGACAACCACCTCCGACGCGAGGCCGGCTTCTCGTAAAATATCTACGACGATTTGCGCCTGTATCCTTGCCAACTTACTTCCTCGCGTTCCCACCCGTAGTGTCATTCCTATCCTCCCAATGTTCTTTCGTAATTTTTTCTTCCTGCCATAAATCGTCCATAATAGCTGCAATGTGTTCGCTCTTTCGCTCTACGAGGAGCGCACGAATACGGTTCATTTCCACCAGTTTTTTTGGGTCGTAGCGCGATAAAAATTCATCGAGATCGTCCTTAATATGTTTCGTCACCGTCGGATTGTTTGTGGAGATGCTCACTGCGAGCGGACCTCGGGTCAAGATCGGTGCCGTATGAAAATCCGATTCTTCCGAATTCGAGACGGAGAGCGCCGGGACCGACGCCAGCTTCGCCCGGTGCAATAAAGCTGCATTTAACGCGTCGTTATCCGTAGCGGCGATGAGAAAGTCGTAGGCGAAAAAGCGAAAATCGCACGTGACGGACATCTGTTTTAAAAACAGGCGATCCGGGCATTTTTTTTTCAGAGCGAGCAGATCGTCGTCGAAAGCAGGAGAGAGGCAGTAAAAGACGAAAGAGGAGTTCATCAGCCCCTTTATCTTCAGGGTCGCCGCCTTGCCGCCGCCGACGATGAGTACTTTTTTGCCATGTGTATCAATCATCAAGGGAAAATAGCGCATAGGTCCTCCTAAATGTGTGAATCCTTCTTCTTATTATAACAAAAGCGAGAGAGAAAGCTGTAGAATATGAAATGAAAACGTAACAGGGAATGTCCGCGGCCATGGTATAATAAAAATAGATAGGATTTTTGAAGAATTCCAGGAGGAGAATAATGAAACAAAACAAAGCGAAAGCAGTTGCCACACTAGCCTTGACCGGTGCCTTGTTGACGACGCCTTTTGCGGCACAAGCTGCCACCTTTAAAGACGTACCCGCCAATCATTGGGCCTATAGTCAAATATCAAAATTAAGTGATTTGCGCATTATCAGCGGTTACGACGATGGCACCTTTAAGCCGAGCCGTTCCGTAAGCTTTTTGGAAGTGCTCACGCTCTTAAAGGGTATTCAAAATCCTTCGGCGGCGGATATGACCCGTGCGATAAGTACGAAAGGTTATATCTCCGATGCGTACAACGTACCGGGTTGGGCAAAGCCGGCGGTATGTATCGCCCTTGAAAATAATGTCATTACGGAAGCGAACTTAAAGGCGGCCTACAACAAACACTACATCAATAATGTAAAAAACGCGGATCAATTCCCTGGTCGCGAACTGATTATGGTGTACTACGCCAAAGCGCTTGGCATTCAGCCGATAAAAGATACGTCAAAAATTAGAGTGTCCGACATAGCCGAAATCGGCTACACGCCGAAGGAATTAACCGGGGATGCAGACATTAAAGGATTGTACGCTGCGATGATCGAAGCGGGCATCTTCCACGGCGAAGGAACCGAAGGAAAATTTAAACCGAATAGTCCCTTGACGCGTGATCAAATGGCGACGATTACGAACTTTAGCTACGACTACGTGGCAAAAACAAAGGCGATACAAACCTTTGAAGGAGATGTTAGCCTCAGTATCACCGTCAACAACGTTCCTACTTTTACCATTAAGGATAAAGTAGGCAAGACCACGTCCTTTGTTTTGGCAAAGAACACGGCCGTCACCTTGAACGGAAAAGTTGCAACGATCGACGCCGTTACCGAAGGTAGCACGGTAAAAGTGAAGGCATTTCCCCAAACCGGTGGTGTAGCGCCTTATCAAGCGGTTTCCGTTGACGTTATCGGAAACGATGCATCGGGCAAAGGGCTCGTCTATAGCATGAAGGGAGACGAAATCCAAATTGCTTACTCCACGAAAAAAGATATCATCGACGATACTTTCAAGCCGGAAAAAACCGAAAACTTTAAATTTGATAAGGATACGGTAATTACCTGCTTGGGCAAAAAGATCGACAAAAATGCGATCGGCATCCGCGACTTGCTCAACTTTAAAGCCAAAAACGGTATCTTAAAAGAAGTGGAAGTCTATCCCTATAGCGGCGTGGTTAATGGGGAATTCGTAAACTTTGCATACACCAGTTCAGGCACTGCGACAATCACTTTGAAGCTCGAAGACAATAAAGAACACGAATTTGTTGTAAAGGATGCGGGAGTTGCGAGGGCGCTCTTCGAACTGAGCCAAACGATCAAAAAAGGCTATCCTCTTACGTTGAAAACGCGCTATCAGGAAGTAACCGATGCAAAAGAGATGGAATATAAGATTGACGGGATCTATGAACAATCCATCTCCAGTTTATACGGTTACGAGATTTCGGTTCGAACAAACCAAGGATCAAAGAAATATCCCCTATCGGAAACGATGAGTTTTATTGTCGACGGTGAAATCACGAAAACGGCTATCAAGTCGGGCGATTTGCCGAGTGTACTCAGCCGCTATAGCCGTGCGCAGGAAGTTCACTTGGAACTCACACTGAAAGGCGGGAAAGTAACCGAGATAAGAGTAATCGGCGTTTTAGAAAAAGCTGATGTTTCCGCGCCGGTTACAAAAATTGTAAGGCTAAACAATGTGGATGGAAAATTTGGCTACAATGCGCTTCCCGGTTACACAGCATATGAAATTAGTTTTACCATCGATAACCAAACCGAGACCTATAGACTGACGTTAGCGGATAAATTTGTGCCCGCGGTCGAAAGAAGCAGGCTCAATGATCTTTTCGTGAAGTATGACCTGTATTCTTCGCCAAGTAAAGTGAATTCGAAAAATCCGGTCAATTTCCGATTGGATACGTCGACCGAAAAGAACATTCAACTTTATCGTTACAACTAAGTTTCTACGCGTATTCGGACATGGCGTGAAAAGACCCTATGGTTTGTCTCCGTAGGGTCTTTTTTGATATAATGAGTCGTTAGTATAGGATGGGAGGTAGTTATGGATCCGTTTTTGCGCACGCGGTGGTTGATTGGTCACGATGCCGTCGAGCGTCTGCAGAAGGCGCGTGTCCTCGTCTTTGGCGTAGGCGGCGTGGGCGGCTTTTGCATCGAGGCTTTGGCTCGGGCGGGCATTGGGCAATTGGACATTGTGGATTACGATCGGGTGGATGTGACGAACATCAACCGCCAGATTATTGCTACGATGGACACGATCGGCGAGCGCAAGGTCGATGTAATGAAGGATCGGCTCGCATCCATTGTGCCGAATTGCCGTGTCGTAGCATATCCTATAAGGTTTCACGAGGAAACGAAGGATCAGATTTTATTCGATGCGTACGACTATGTAGTTGACGCGGTGGATCAGGTGACGGCGAAGCTTTTTATTGTCGAAAAGGCACAGGCTGCCGGCGTGCCCGTCCTCTGTGCGATGGGCGCAGGAAATAAATTGCATCCGGAAGCATTTGAACTCGCCATGCTTTCCGAAACCAAAGTCTGTCCCTTGGCGCGAGTTATGCGCCGGGAAGTAAAAAAACGGGGGCTCAAGGATTTTCCCGTGGTGTATTCCAAAGAAATGCCCCGAAAGTTGGAAGGGCTCGAGGAACGGTCGCCGGCAAGTATATCCTTCGTGCCATCGACGGCGGGGCTCATAGCGGCGTCTAAGGTAATCGGAGATTTAGCTCAAGGGAAGAAAGAGGATTGTGTTGTTGTTAGCGAATTATAATGATCGTCAGAAGGAAGCCATACTCCACACGGATGGGCCGCTTTTGGTGTTGGCCGGTGCGGGCAGTGGGAAGACGCGGGTGGTAACGGGGAAAATTGCCTACCTTATCGAAGAAAAAGGCGTCTCGCCTTACCGCATTCTTGCCATAACCTTTACGAACAAGGCGGCAAAAGAAATGAAGGAGCGGGTGGCAGTACACTTGGGACGAGATGTGGATGGTATGTGGATCAGTACCTTCCATTCCATGTGCGTTCGAATTCTCCGCGGCGACATTCATCATTTGGGCTACGACAAACATTTCGCCATTTACGACAGCGCCGATCAGAAGACGCTTATCAAAGAGTGCATGAAAGAATTAAATATAAACAAGGAGATGGTGAAGCCTTATGGACTCTTAAGCCAAATTTCCGCCTGGAAAAACGAAGGAACAGATCCGGATAGCGCCATGAAGGAATATTTCGGCGATTTCTACGGACGGCAAACGGCGGAAGTCTATCGCCTCTATGAAAAGAAAAAGCGGGAAAATAACGCCTTGGATTTCGACGATCTTCTGGTAAAGACGGTGGAATTGTTTCAAGAAAGACCCGACGTCCTCGCCTACTATCAGCAGAAATTTGATTTTCTTTTCGTAGATGAATACCAGGATACGAACCACATTCAGTACTTGTTGGTAAAAATGCTCGCGGGAAATGCGAAAAATCTCACCGTGGTCGGCGACAACGATCAGTCCATTTACCGTTGGCGGGGAGCGGACATTGGCAATATCCTTTCCTTTGAAAAGGACTTTCCCGGTGCCAAGACGATCTTGCTGGAGCAAAATTACCGTTCCACCACGCCGATTTTGAGCTGCGCCAACGCGTTGATCGCCAACAATCCCGTCTTAAAAGAAAAAAAACTATGGACGGATCATTCGGGCGGCGACCCGGTCGTGTACCGGGAGTTTTACCACAATACGGAAGAAGAAATGGCCGTGGTTCAGAAGATGGAGCACTTAAATTACAAGGGTACGGCCTACGGAGATATGGCGATTTTGTACCGCACCAACGCCCAGTCCCGCGGGCTTGAAGAAGCCCTTATGCGGGAAGGGATTCCCTATCAGGTTGTCGGCGGCCTGCGCTTTTATGACCGAAAGGAAATCAAGGATGTGATCGCCTATTTGTCCGCCGTCGATAATCCGAAGGACGACATTACCGTGGCCAGGATTGTCAACGTTCCCAAAAGAGGGATAGGGGATACGACGCTGGAGAAGTTGCGGGAATACGCTACTCGCCACGGCATGAGTTTATTTTCCGTTATGGAAGGGTTGGACGAGAATCCGGAATTGAACATACGCGCCCAGAAAAAGATTCGCGATTTCGTCAACTTGATTCACCTTTTACAGTTGAAACAAGGGGAATTGAGTCTGGCGGAATTGGTTGAGGCGGTGTTGTTTGAAAGCGGTTACGCGGAAGATTTGCGGCGGGAAGATACGGTGGAATC
>JAEXBU010000079.1 GCA_023393815.1 Bacillota bacterium
GGGCATCTCCGATTTTTTTGTGGCTTCATTTTGGGATTTTTTCAGGAAACAACTTTTGTGGTGGGCGCGCGGGAAAAAGCGTTTAGGTCGCGGAAAGGTAGGTTCCGTCCTAAATATCCTTAAAAAATTCTTTAACGGCATCCACAAAGGCGTCGTTGGAGGAAGAATCCAGGAGACAGAAGCGGAAGAAGCGTTCGTCTAAATTTTTAAAATTCGAGCAGTCGCGAATAACCATTTTTTTCGCAAGCAAAAATTGCCGCAATTCCTCTGCCGGGCGGCTACGGTCTTTGATCTTTACCAAGACGAAATTGCCGTAGGAGGGAAAGACCTTTAAGACGTCGATGGCCTCTAAGGCGGAGATGACTTTTTCCTTTTCCCGCCGGATCAAGTGCCGGGTTTCGTCTTTGTAGGCGCTGTCGTAAAACATGACCCGTCCCATAATTTCGGCTAGAGTGTTAATGCCCCACAAAGAGAGGCTATCCTGTAGGGTGTTTCGGAGCATCTCGTCTCCGATAAGGGCGTAACCCAGACGGATTCCCGGTGCGGCGAAAAATTTACTGGTGCCGCGAATGACGATAAGTTTTTCCTTCGACGAAGCCAGGGGCGCGGCGGAGTAAATGGACGGATCCGTAAATTCGATGTAGGTTTCGTCTACGAGGATGGAGGCGTCGGTTTCGTCTAAAAGTCGGCCGATGTCCGCCCGCGTTAAGATGGATCCCGTGGGATTGTTCGGGTTGGTGAGGACGTACAGATCGATGTGGCTGTCTTGGATTCGGGCGATAAGGGCGTCGACGTCGATGGAGAAATTTTTTCGGTAGTCCAGCTTGTATTCCATGACTTCGGCTCCGATCTTTTTCAGTTCCCGCTCGTATTCGCTGTAGCAGGGGCTGTTTAAGAGGGCGCGTCTTGGATGGACGCTCCCAATGGCGGTTTGGATCAGTTCGGATGTACCCGAGCCGAGGAGAATCTCTTCCGGAGAAACGTGGACGTAATCGGCGATGGCCGCCTTCAGTTTTCGGTACTCGGGATCCGGGTAGCGGCACAGGGCGCGTATATTTTTCGCCGCCGCGTCCAAGGCTTTCGGGGAGGGGCCTAGAGGATTAATATTCGAGGAAAAGTCTCGAATGTCTTCGGGGCGATAGTGGTACTTTTTTTCCAAGGCGTAGAGATCGGCGCCGTGACGGTTTCTTTTCATGGGATTCCTTCCTTTCGCACTTATGATATAATGACGAAAACAAAAAGACAATAAAAAGGGAAAAGGGGCGGCTATGTTTAATTTCAGAAACGATTACCACGATTTGTGTCACCCGAAGGTCTTACAGGCTCTTCGGGCGACCGATGGCGAAAATAACGCGGGCTACGGATTTGACGCGCATACGGCGCGGGCGGAGGCGTTGATTCAACAGGCCGTCGGCGGGGCGTATCCCGTACATTTTGTCGCCGGAGGCACGGCGGCCAATGTCCTGGCTCTAACTTTTCACTTACGTCCGCACCAAGGGGTGGTGAGCGCCGATTCCGGCCACATCGTTGCCGATGAGGTGGCCTCCATCGAAGCCATGGGTCACAAGGTGTTGACGGTAAAAACCGATCAGGGAAAATATGATCCCGACGTGCTGGATGATTTTCTCTCCTCTTTCGGCAGCTTTCACAACGTCCTTCCCGGCATCATTTATTTATCCAATGCCACGGAAACCGGTCTCGTCTACACAAAAGAGGAGCTTTTGGCCATACGAAAAGTCGCGGATGCCCACAAGTTATTGATCTATGTGGATGGAGCCCGCATGGCCGCCGCTTTGACTGCCGAGGCGAGCGATGTGTGCCTGTCCGATTACCCGGACTTTGCGGATCTGTTTTCCATCGGCGGCACGAAAAACGGCGCCCTCTTCGGCGAAGCTCTGGTATTTAAGAACGCGTCTTTGGCCGAAGAATTTATCTACTTCCAAAAGCAACGGGGAATGCTGCTCGCCAAGGGATTTACCTTAGGATCCCAGTTTGAAGCCCTATTTACCGACGATTTGTTTTTCGAAAACGGCAGAATCGCCAACGAGGCCGCCCGCTACCTTGCGCGGGAATTGCGTTGGATCGGTGTAACCTTCGCCTATCCGCCCGAAAGCAATCAATTGTTTCTTTGCCTGCCCAAGGCCGTAGCGGAGGCTCTTAAGGCTTACGGCCAATTTGAAGTTATGAGTAAAGGCGATCCTCTCACCGTGCGTTTCGTTACCGATTATAACACGACGAAAGAAGAAATCGACGAAGCGGTGGCTCGGTTGGACGGACTGCTAAAGGAAGGAGCTTCGGGGAAATCAGAGTAATTTAGTTTGACAAGGAAAAACGGCCGTGGTATGATGAGGAAAATGGAAG
Organism: Bacillota bacterium; assembly: GCA_023393815.1. GTDB lineage: Bacteria > Bacillota > Clostridia > Tissierellales > Peptoniphilaceae > Aedoeadaptatus. Next base: position 2,362 of record JAEXBU010000079.1, read on the forward strand.
GGAGAAACTATGATTCACGTATTTCAAAACATCTGCAAATGTGCTTGTACCTGTACCTGCTGTTGTACGGGATTTTTGCCTGCGCGGATGTTTTGGAAGGGTTGTAGCTTGTCTTAACCGTTATTTTCCATAGGCATCTTGAAGCGGGCTTCGGCTCGCTTTTTTTATTGGTCTGAAAGGAGTTTTTATGAACCGGGTTTTTCTCGTGACCATGTTGCCTCAGTACGTGGAGGCGGCAAAACTCACCCTCGCCATCGGCCTGATCGGGGTCGCGGGTTCCGTGCTTTTCGGGCTGGTTCTCGCTTTGATTCGAGTAGAGGAAATTCCTTTATTGAACGGTCTGTCCAAAGGATATATCGAAGTATCCAGAAACACGCCCTTATTGATTCAATTGTTTTTTCTCTATTTCGGCCTGCCCAAAGTGGGCATCGTCCTCTCTTCCGAAGTCTGCGCCGTGATCGGCTTAATTTTTCTCGGAGCAAGTTACATGGCGGAGTCTTTTCGTTCCGGCATCGAAGCGGTGGATACGGGACAGATCGAGGCGGCCATGGCCATAGGACTCACCAAAGTTCAGCGGATCCGCTACGTGATCCTGCCGCAGGCTCTGGCCGTGGCGATCCCCTCCCTCGGCGCCAATACGATTTTTCTTTTGAAGGAGACTTCGGTTTTCAGCGCCGTAGCCTTGGCGGATCTTATGTACGTGGCCAAGGATTTAATCGGCATTTATTACGAAACGGACGAGGCACTGTTTCTATTGGTCGTGAGCTATTTCATCATTCTCATTCCCGTGGCCGTCCTCTTCCGTTTGCTGGAAAGGAGGTTCCGACGTGGAATCGGCACAAGCGCTCTTAACTAATCCCTACACGATCCTTCGGCTTTTGCAAGGTCTGTCCGTCACCTTGCGCGTAGCCCTTCTTTCCGTAGCGCTATCCCTCGCCTTCGGACTGATCTTTGGTTGGCTGATGACAAAAAAATCCCCGGTGATAAAAGTCCTGTCGAAACTGTATTTGGAATGTATGCGCCTTATGCCTCAACTGGTACTTCTCTTTATCGTCTATTTCGGAATAGCCCGAACTTTCGGCGTGCATATTTCCGGATTTCATGCGGCAATCATCGTCTTTACTTTGTGGGGCACGGCGGAAATGGGGGACTTGGTTCGCGGAGCTATTTCCTCCATCCCGAAACGCCAATACGAGGCCGCACAATCCATCGGCCTGAACCGCTTTCAGGTATTGCGCTACGTGGTCTTGCCCCAAGCGTTGCGCCGGCTCATACCTCAGGCCATGAACCGGGTTACGCGCATGATTAAGACCACCTCTTTGATCGCATTGATCGGCGTGGTGGAAGTGATTAAAACCGCGCAGCAAATCGTGGAAGCTGTGCGGCTGGAATATGCCTCGGCGGCTCTTTGGATTTATCTCGTCGTATTGGTTCTGTACTTTGCGGTTTGCTACCCCCTCTCGAAGTGGGCGGGGCATTTGGAAAGGAAATGGAGGGAGGCCGAATGAGTCTTCTGGAAGTAAAAGACATAGTGAAAGTCTACGACGGCGCGCCCGTCTTTAACGGATTTTCCATGGAAGTGAATCGGGGGGATGTGATAGCCGTCTTGGGCCCTTCGGGCTGTGGCAAGAGCACCCTGCTTCGCACCATAAACGGGTTGGAGGAGATTCAGGGGGGCGACATTCTTCTGAATGGCGAAAGCATCGTGAAAGAGGAAAAGGATATGCCCGACGTGCGTAAGAAAATCGGCATGGTCTTTCAATCCTACGAACTTTTCGGCCACATGACGGTATTGGATAACCTGACCCTGGGTCCTGTAAAAGGGAAAGGTGAAAACAGAGAAAGTGCCGAAAAAAGAGCCCTGGTTCTTTTGGATCGGGTGGGGCTAAAAGAAAAGGCGCAAATCTATCCCCGAAATCTTTCCGGCGGTCAACAGCAGCGGGTGGCCATTTTGCGGGCCATGCTCATGGATCCCGAAATCTTTCTCTTCGACGAAGTCACCGCGGCGCTGGATCCGGAAATGGTACAGGAAGTCTTGTCGCTCGTAGGCGAGTTGGCGAAGGAGGGAAAGACCATGCTCATCGTAACACACGAAATGGAGTTTGCGCGAAAAGTGGCGAGCCGCATTTTGTTTTTAGGAGAAGGACGCATAATAGAAGATGCCGAACCCGAAGCATTTTTCGCCCATCCGAAAACGGCGCGGGCACGGCAATTTTTAGAAGGACTGCATTACAATTAAGGAGGATAAGATGAAAAAATTCGTTACCGCACTCATGATCGCGCTTTTGGCCCTGGGACTTGCGGCCTGCGGCGGCGTGGAAGAAGAAGGAGAACCGGCGCCGGAGAAAGCAGCCGTACGGACCGTCGACGAAATAAAAAAATCCGGTGAAATCACCATCGGCGTCTTTGGCGACAAAAAACCCTTTGGCTACATGGACGAAAAAGGCGAATTTAAAGGCTACGATATCGCCCTGGGCGATCGCATCGCCAAAGAATTGGGCGTGAAAGTAAACTACATTCCCGTCGAAGCGGCGAGCCGCGTGGAATACTTAAATGCCAATAAAATCGACCTTTTGCTCGCGAACTTCACCGTGACGGACGAGCGAAAAGAACAAGTGGATTTTGCACTTCCCTACATGAAAGTATCCTTGGGCGTTGTGTCGCCGGAGGGGAAAATCACCGACGTGAGCCAACTGAAAGATAAGACCTTGATTATTTCCAAGGGCACGACGGCGGAAACCTATTTCACCGAGCAACACCCGGAAATCAAATTGCAAAAATATGATCAATACGCCGACGCCTACAGTGCTCTGTTGGACGGCCGGGGAGACGCCATGAGCACCGATAATACCGAAGTCCTCGCTTGGGCGCTGGAAAACGACGGCTACGACGTAGGTATAAAAACCTTGGGCGACGTGGACTACATCGCCCCCGCTGTAAAAAAGGGAAACAAGGAAATGCTCGACTACGTTAACGGCGTCATTGAAAAACTCTACGGAGAAAAATTCTTTACCAAAGCCTTCGAAGAAACCCTCGCCCCCACCTACGGTGATTCCGCCAAAGCAGAAGATATGGTGGTAGAGGAAAAACCGGTGGAGTAGGGAATAGGAGCAAAAAAAGAGAGGATCGAAGAAAAGTCAATCCTCTCTTTTTTTGTTTTTCTTTTCAGCGGGACAAATCGATCGAAAAAGCCGAAGGTTTGGGCGAACATCCCTGTGCCTGAAAAATTAAAAGGCCGTATACTTTTCCTTCAGACAAATGCCGACGATCTTTCCTTTGAAGGTCTTTCCAACCAGGGGGCTGTTTCGGCTTTTTCCATGGAAGAAGTTTTCGCTCACGACGGTCGCGCCCCGGGGATCGAAAAGGACGAATTCGCCGCCGGTAACGCCGCGGTGGGGAAGATTGTAAAAATCGGAGGGAACTTTGGTCATGGCGGAAATGAGATCTTCCAATCGGCACTTGTTCTTCAAAACCAACTCGGTATAGAGAAGAGCAAAGGCGGTTTCCAGCCCCGTGATCCCCGAGGGGGCATCCTTTATCGGTCTGTTTTTTTCTTCCGCCGTGTGGGGGGCGTGGTCCGTGGCGATACAGAAGTTTTTATGGCCGATCCATTCCGCAAGTCCCCTCGCGTCGTCGGCGGTGCGAAGGGGCGGATTCATTTTCGCCAGAGTTCCGTAGGCGGTTACGTCGTCGCCGGTCATGGTCAGGTGGTGGGGTGTGATTTCCCCCAAGACGCGCGCCCCCGATTCCGCAAAGCTTGCGAGCAGGCGAGCGGTGAGAGCACAGGAGATGTGTTGAATGTCTAATTTTGCGCCGAGGAACAAGGCGAGAGACAGATCCCGTGCGGCCAAGCTGTATTCCGCCATAGCTTCAGCACCTTGCAATCCGAATGGCGCGCCGTAGCGGCTGTCGATTCCCGGCGTCTTCACATAGGCCGGATCCTCTTCGTGGAGGCTCACGGGAAGATCCAGCGCCTTGGCTCGAAGGAGGGCGTCTTTTAGTAGGTGCACATTATCCACGGGAAAGCCGTCATCGGAAAAGCCTACGGCACCGAGTGCGGCGGCCTCTTCCATGTCGACTAGAACCTCGCCCTGCAAATCTTTCGTTAAGGCGCTGACGGTATAGGCGTGCACGGGCAAATCTGCGGCTCGCCGGTAAAACTCCGAAATGTGTTCGCCGCACATGACGGGTTTCGTGTTGGCCATAGCTACGATGTGTCCGTAGCCGCCGTGGAGGGCCGCCGCCGCACCGGTTTCTAAGGTTTCTTTTTGCGGAAAGCCCGGATCTCTCAGGTGTACGTGCACGTCGACAAAGGCGGGGAAGGCATAGAGTTCTCGTCCGTCTATGACGAGGTCGTCACCCGAGACGGGCACGGAGAAGGTTTCGGTTTCAAAGTGATTTTTAACGGGATCGACGATGTGAACGTGTTTTACGGTAAGCGTAGCCATAGATCCTCCTAAAAAGAGACGACAAAACTATGATAGAATAGAATTGTCTGGGGTAACAACAATGAAAAACAGAGGTGGATTATGAAAAAATACAAGGCATTTGACGTGGTCGGTCCCATTATGGTGGGCCCTTCCAGCTCCCACACGGCGGGGGCCTGTAAGATCGGAAATGCGGCTCTTGCCATTAGCGGTGGAAGTCCTTTTCACGAGGTAAAATTCCGACTTCACGGCTCTTTTGCATCGACCTATCGGGGGCACGGCACGGATATGGCCCTGGTTGGCGGCATTTTGGGCATTTTACCCGACGATGAGCGCCTGCGGGACAGTTTTAAAATCGCCGAGGAGCGGGGCATTTCCTACGAATTTATCGAAACGGATCTGGGGGACCGCCACCCGAATTCTGTGGAAATCGTGTTTTTCTACGATAACGGTGGCCATCTGTCCGTGACCGGGTCCTCCATCGGCGGGGGAAATATTTTAATCGTCGCAATCAACGACATCGAAGTGGCCTTTAAAAATCAATACCCTACCCTTATTTTACAATATCAGGAACAAAAAGGGGTGATCGCCTTGGTCTCGTCAATATTGACCAATAACGACTACAATATCGAGACTATGGTGACCGATAAAAACGACGAGACGGTGACCTTGGTTACGGAAATCACCCGATCCGTGGATCCCGCCCTTCTCGAACCGATTTTAAACGATCCCCGTTTCGAATTTGCAAAGTACGTGGACATTATTAAGCCGAGTAAAAGGAGACGCGCATGATTAAGACGGCAAAGGCACTGATCGAACTGTGCCGAGAAAAGAACTGGAAGATTTCCGATTACGTCTTGGAAGAAGAGTCCAAGGGCGATGAAAAAAAGAAGGCGGCCATTTTAGAAGAATTGGGGCATATGCTATCTATAATGAAGGAATCGACCACCCGCACTCTGGAAGAAGGAACCGATTTAAAACACGATTTAATCAAGGACTTCGGGAAAAAGACGTGGGAGTATTCCAAGAGCGGAAAAAAATTCGTCACCGACGAAAAGACCTTGCGCGCCATGGCCCGAGCGTTTTCTACTTTTGAATCCAACGCAAAGATGGAAGTCATCGTGGCGGCGCCTACGGCGGGCAGTTGCGGCATCGTTCCGGCGGCTTTGGTGACGGCGGCGGAAGATCTATCCGCTTCGGACGAAGAGTTGGTCCGAGCCCTCTTAACGGCCATCGGTATCGGCCAATTTATCGGCGGCTACAGCACCTTTGCCGGCAGCGAGGGAGGCTGTCAAGCGGAATGCGGCGCGGCCTCGTCCATGGCGGCGGGAGCCTTGGCCGAGCTTTACGGCGGCGACGTGGAAACGTGCCTTAATGCAGCCTCCATTGCCATCGTAAATATTTTGGGATTGGTCTGCGACCCGCTGGGCGGCCTCGTGCAATACCCCTGTACCTTCAGAAACGCATCGGGTGTATCCAATGCCCGCGTCAGCGCCGATATGGCCTTGGCCGGCACTTTCAGCGTCATTCCCTTCGACGAAGTTTGTAAGGCCATGAAAGAAGTTGGCGACGCCATGCCCGCGTCTTTGCGGGAAACGGGGGTCGGCGGCTTGGCCGGAACGGAGACCGCAAAAAATCTGTGCGGGCAAATATTCGGCAAATAAATCAAACCTTCAGTAAAGAAAGATAAAACAATGCCGCCGCACACTTTTTTTCCGCTTCCTTTCGGGTACAATGAGAGCAGGAAGACATGATCAAGGAGGCAATAATTTATGATTACTATGGAAAAAATCGACTACGTGATTTCTGTTACCGGAGCGAGCTACGGTGACGTGCGCGAGGCACTGCTCACATC
>JAEXBU010000027.1 GCA_023393815.1 Bacillota bacterium
ATGGGGATCTACGTCTTTACCTGGCCGGTTTTACGGGCGTATTTAATCGCCGACGAGGCTGATAAAAGTAGCGATCACGATTTCGGAAAAAACATTTTGCCCGCCATGTTAAGAGAAGGAAGGCGTCTGTACGCGTATCTCTTCAACGGCTATTGGAAAGATGTGGGCACTGTGCGCAGTTACTGGGAAAGCAATTTGGATCTGTTGAACCGATACAACAGTTTAAAGCTCTTTGACAGCAACTGGCGCATTTACACCAACAACGCCAACTTGCCGCCGCACCGCATCGGCAAGGGAGCGAAGATTTCCGAGGCCCTCATTAACGAAGCCTGCGAAATCTACGGCGACGTTACAAAATGCGTGCTGTTTTCCGGCGTCTGCATCGAGGAAGGCGCCACGGTCATCAATTCCGTGCTCCAGTCCCGCGTGGTGGTTAAAAGCGGCGCCCGCATCGAAAACGCTATCGTCATGGAAAATATTACCGTCGAAGGGGATCAATCCATCGGAAGCGGGGAGGTGGTCAGCCTGGTTTCCGAAGACGGCATACGAGTAGAATAGGAGGGATTTATGTATTCGACATTGGGGATTATTGCGCCGACCTACGATGATTCGGCCTTTAACAGCCTGACCCGTTCGAGAAATCTGTCCATGTTGCCCTACGGCTGCCGCTATCGGCTCATCGATTTACCCCTTTCGAACATGACCGCCCACGGCATTCGCTCTGTGGCCGTCTACACGGGGAAGAAGATACGCTCGTACATGGATCATTTAAATATGGGGGCGCCGTGGAATTTAAACCGCCGTTTCAACGGCTTGTTCCTCTTCCCACCCACGGTCAGCGAAGACGAACTAAATAAGTACGGGGAAATAGCGGAATTTCAATCCACCGTCAAGTACTTCGAGCAGGCCAAGGAAACCTACGTCCTCTATATGCGTCCCGGGATTTTGACGAAGGTGGATCTGACGGCTTTGCAGGAAAAATTGCTAGAAGCAGACGCCGACGCCGCCGTGGTCTATAAGAAGGTGGAAGACGAGGCCATGGCCTATGCCGGAGCGCAGAGCCTGTTTTTTAACGAAGATGGAAGCCCGGAAAATTTGGGCTACCATTTCGGAAGCGACAAGACCGTGCGCCTGTACATGAACATGATTTTGTTGAAAAAATCCGTCTTTCTCCACTTGGTAAGGCGAGCTTTGGAGCGGGGGGACATCTCCACATTGGAAGATATGCTTTTTCATTACAAGAAAAAACTTCGCATTATCGGCTACGAATACGAGGGATTTTTCGAAAAGATCGACAGCGTCAAGTCCTACTACGATGCCAATATGCGCCTGCTGGATCCGGAGTACTTTCAAGAAGTCTTTTACGACGGGGGCAGAGTCTACACCAAGACCAAAGACGAGCCTTCGAGCTTTTATACGAAAACCGCGGAGGTCGTCAATTCTCTTTCCGCCAACGGGGCCTTTATCGACGGTTCCGTGACCAATTCCCTGCTTTTTCGCGGCGTGGTCGTGGAAGAGGGAGCCGTGGTGAAAAATGCCATTATTATGCAAGAGTGCCGCATCGAAAAAGATGCCGTGGTGGTCAACGCCATTTTGGATAAAAATGTCCTCGTCGGGGAAGGGGAGCATTTAATCGGCTCCGCCCAGTCTCCTTATGTCATCGAAAAAGATTTGCGAATCGAGGAAGGCCGATGAACATCGTCTATTGTGCATCGGAGGTGCATCCTTACTTAAAGACCGGCGGTCTCGCCGACGTGATGAGCGCCTTGCCTCGAGCGGTAAAAAGACCGCAAGACAGGATTTCCGTCATCATGCCCCTGTACGGCCAAATTCCTCGACTTTTCCGAGAGGTCACGGAATTTTTGGGCTACGACTACGTTCAAATGGGGGGATGTTCCATGTATATGGGCGTCTTTCACCTGCGGGAAAGGGACGTGGACTATTACTTCATCGACAACCGGGATATGTTTTTTCGAGATACGGTCTACGGCGAGGCGGACGACGGCTACCGTTTTACCTTTTTTTCCAAAGCCTGTGTTCGGCTCATGGCGTATTTGGATATGACGCCCGATGTGGTTCACGCTAACGACTGGCATACGGGTCTGGTGCCCTTGTACGTCAAAGACTTCGCCAGGGGAGATGCACGTTTTTCGAAGACGGCTACGGTCTTTACCATTCACAACATCAATTACCAAGGGGTCTTCGAAGAAAATGTCTTCTCCTACGCTGATTTAAGCCGGGAGTATTTTACGGAAGAGGGCGTGAAATACTACGACGGGGTGAACCTGATGAAAGCGGGGATTCAATACGCCGACGCCGTCACCACCGTATCCAAAACCTACGCCGAAGAATTGGAAGACGAGGCCTACGGACGGGAGTTGGCCGGACTGATCCGAAAACACAGAGGCAAGATGACGGGGATTCTAAACGGCATCGACACCGAAGAATACGATCCTAAGAGGGATCCTTTGATCGAAAAAAATTACGACAAGGACCACGTACAGGACAAGGAAGAAAATAAAAGGGCCATTAAAAAAGAATACGGTCTAGAGGCGAGCGACCGTCCCCTCTTTACCGTCGTCAGCCGTCTGGTGGATATAAAAGGCATGGACCTGGTTTTGGAATCGGCCGACGCCCTGCTGAAAAAAGAATTGGATCTTCTCGTCGTAGGAACTGGAGATAGGCGGATCGAAGAGGGTTTTCGCGCCTTGGCGGGAAACTACGATAACTGCGCCGTGCGCATTGCCTTCGACGCCGAAGGTAGCCACAGAGTTTACGCCGGCGGCGATTTCTTCCTTATGCCTTCTTTGACGGAACCTTGCGGTCTGGCTCAAATGATCGCCATGACCTACGGAAATCTGCCCATTGTACGAAAAACCGGCGGCTTGGCCGATACGGTGCGCCCCTTTGATGAAAAGGGTGTTGGCGGCGGATACATCTTTTTAACCCCCGCGCCGGAAGATTTGCTCGCTGCCGTGGATCGAGCCCTCGCTGATTACAAAACGCCGTCGGACGTCGTGCATAGAAAAAACGCCATGGTCTACGACTTTAGCTGGGCGATACCGGCAGGGAAATACCGCAAGCTCTATAGAAAGGCGAGGGGACTCCGATGATTCACTGTCTCTTTGCCCACTCCCCGAGGGGCTCCGCCGCACCGGGACTTTCCATAAAAGAAACCGTGGCCGTCGTAGGAGAAATGGACGAAGTTTTTTGCTATTATCCGCGAAGGGGCGCCTTTCCTTTTACAGGTGTTTCCGAAAAGGGCGACGCCTACGGCTACGACGTGGGAGCGGATTTTTTCGCCTACGAAGACAAGGGAGAAGAGGAGAATATCTCCATCGCTTTGGACGAACTTTTAAAAAAGGGCTTGCCCGATTTCGTTATGGCCTTTCACTTGTCCGCCGAGGCACTTTTTTCCGCCGTAAAAGGGCGACTGATCCGCGACTTTTCCATGGACGAGGACAGAGCGGAGAGGTTTATACAAGAACGGGTGGCGGTGAAATATCCGGCGGAAGGAAAAGACGTCCACTTTTCTTTTCCGGAAAAAGCGTGGGGTGAGGCCTTTAAAAAAGAAGCGGCACGCTTTCGGGGGCGGCTCGAGAAAAATCGCGAGGTCGTGTCGAAAAAAGAGTGGGGCTATCCCAATCCCAAGGGCATTTTTATAGGCGCCGGGGAAGACAAAGCGGACGGGCTTTTGGATCAGGCTCGCAAACTGTACGAGGAGCTTTTGGATCGACCGACATTGGATGTAGCAGATCTCGTTCTTTGGGCGGAAGGGGCGGAAGACGAGGAAATGAACCGGAACCTGTTTACGGGCCACAAGGTGAAACTCGTGCCGGAAGCGGGGCGGTGGGATCTGTTTTTGACGGAGGATCCTTTTCTCATCGACTTGATGGGCGCCGCGGGTGTTGCGACTTCGTGCGAGGTGGATCTTTTTGCTTGTGCAAGAGGACTTCGAAAAGAAAAAGAAGAAGGGGGCGGTGCGGGCTACGAATTTCACGTGTATGCCCCGTGGAAGGAGGCCATGGATCTCTACCTTTACGACGACGCGCAAGAGGTGGATCGTACCGTAATTCCCATGGAAAAGCGAGAAGATACTTTTTACGTACAAATTCCCATGAAGCGCTTGCCCGTCTACTATAATTTTGGCGATGGGGAAGAAGAGTACGTGGATCCCTACGCCAAGGCTCTGTCCTTGAACGGGCGAAGGGGCTATGCCTTCGACGGCATCGAGAAGTATTTTTCATCGGATTATGTAGAAAAAAGAGAGAGCCCCGTCATCTACGAGCTGCACGTAAAAGATTTTACCTACGAGTTGGACACGAAAAGCCCGCCGGGCACCTTTTCCGCCCTGGGGGAGTCCGTGTCCATAGCGGGTGCAGCCGTAGGGTTTGATCACTTGCGGAATCTGGGGGTGGACTACGTACACCTTTTGCCTGTGCATAATTTTCTTACCGTTTTGGAACAGGCGCAGTCGCGCGGTGACGAGGAAAATTACAACTGGGGCTACGACCCCGACCATTACTTTGCTTTGGAAAACAGCTACGCTGCAGATCCCGCCGATCCCACTTCGGCCTTGGACGGATTGACACATTGGATTCAAAAAGCCCACGAAGCGGGGATCGGTGTGATCCTCGATGTAGTATACAATCATCTGTATCTGGGGGAAAAGTCCGCCATGGCACGCTTATATCCCGCGGCCGTGCGCCGGTTCGAAGACGGGAGCCTGTCCAACGGCAGCGGTACCGGATCGGAAGTAGCTACGGAAGAGGAAGCGGTGCGGAAACTGATTTTGGCGAGTATAGAGTACTTTCAAAAACTCGGCGTGGACGGCTTTCGATTCGATCTTTGCGGGTTGATAGATAACGACACCATGGCCGCCGTCGAAAGGGCCGCCTACGAGAAAAATCCGAACGCCCTTCTTTACGGTGAACCGTGGAAGGCGGCCGAAAGCGTCTTAGACGAATCCCTACGCCTAAAGACCGACGAGCGAGCTACGGCCTTTTTCGACGACGACTACCGAAACGCCCTTCGGGGCGATAGCTTTTCTAAAACCGCGGGGTGGGTCGGAGGAAACTTCGAAGGTCAAAGCCATCTGCTCAGTGCCCTTTTGGGCGGGGGGAAATATCGCCACAATCTGGCCTATATTTCCTGTCACGACGACCTCGTCCTCGGCGATTTTTTGGATAGAGCTATGGAAGGCGCCGGAGAAGAAGACAAAGAGCGCGCCGCCAAGCTCGCGATCGCCTTTCTCATGCTTACGCCGGGGCCCGTTCTTTTCGGAGAAGGCGACGAATACCTGCGCCGCCGCTACCGGGAAAATCCCTATCGCGGGCCCGCCTCCGCGGTGGCTCTGCACTGGGAGGAGCTCCTCTCGAAAGAGGCAATGGCTCGCTACGTAAAAGACCTGATCCGATTGCGCCGAAAGACGGATCTGTTTCAACACGAGGTCCTCATCGATGAGCCGGGGTTTATCGTATTAAAAAATAAAGACCGCACGTTCGTTTTGAACGCTACCGAGAACGTTTGGCCCATGGATTTTCTCGAAGAGAGAGGATACAAAGTCCTATTTAACGAGCGGGGCGCGGTGGAGGAAAAATTGCGGCGGCGATTCGTTCCGCCGAAGAGTTTCGTGGCGGTGGAATAGGCGATGCGTACCGGAGGGTACGCATTTTTTATTGAAAAAATGTTTTCCGCAGAAAGTAAAAGACCACGAATTTGAAAAAGTGGAAAATACGAGGTAAAATACATATAGAATGGTCGGAAAAGCCATCCTTATACGAAGAATGACGTGATTGTAACTAGGGGGAAAAGGTTTCGTAAAAAGGAGGTAATCATGAAAAAGTTATTGGCGCTTGTCCTTTCGTGGGCGATGCTGTTAACGGTTTTGCCTTTCGGCGTTTTGGCGAAAAGTGTGGACGCGGTGGAAAATGAATACGGGACGCCTCTTGTGAGGGGCGTCG
>JAEXBU010000055.1 GCA_023393815.1 Bacillota bacterium
CCGCCATATCGATGCCTCTTTCGACCGCTTCAAATAGGAAATCCGGTGTTCCGACGCCCATTAAATAGCGCGGTTTGTCCTTCGGCATAAAGTCCGTAGTAAAGTCCAAAACATCACACATGGTTTCGATAGGTTCGCCGACGGAAAGGCCTCCCACAGCGTAGCCCGGAAAATCCATGGCAACCAATTGTTCAGCGCTTATTCTTCGCAAATCCTTGTACATTCCCCCTTGAATGATACCGAAGAGATTTTGTCCCGGCTTCTCGTTGTGGTAAATCTTACAACGCTCGGCCCAACGGCTGGTTCGTTCGGCTGAATGCATAATGTATTCCCTGGAAGCGGGGTATGGCGCGCATTCGTCAAATGCCATCATAATATCCGACCCTAAAATATGCTGGATCTCCATGGATTTTTCAGGGGATAAAAATTGCCTGGATCCGTCGATATGACTTCTAAACGTAACGCCTTCTTCCGTGATTTTTCGCCTGTGAGATAAACTAAAAACTTGAAATCCGCCGCTGTCCGTTAAAATCGGTCCGTCCCAATGCATAAATCGGTGCAGCCCTCCCGCCTCTCGAATAACATCCATGCCCGGACGCAGAAATAGATGGTAGGTATTGGAAAGGATGATTTGTGCGCGAATATCGCGAAGTTCTTCCGGCGTCATGGTCTTAACCGTGGCTTGGGTTCCTACGGGCATAAAAATCGGCGTCTGTATCACGCCGTGATCGGTTTCCAAAATACCCCTTCTCGCTTTCGTATTCGACGACTCGTGGGTTAACGTAAATTTCATGAATCTCTCTTTTCTATAAACATGGCGTCGCCAAAACTGAAAAAGCGATAGCCTTCCTTCACCGCGTGTTCGTATGCCTTTAACGTGGCGTCTTTTCCATAGAATGCCGAAACAAGCATAATTAAAGTGGATTCAGGCAAGTGAAAATTTGTCACTATAGCATCGACTATTTTAAATTCATAACCGGGGTAAATAAAAATCGACGTATTATCGGAATCAGCGCAAATCCGCCCGTTTTTTTGCATACAACTTTCCAGCGTACGAACGGATGTCGTGCCAACGGCGATGACACGACCGCCGCGTTTTTTTGCAGCATGGATCCTCGCTGCCGCCTCTTCATCGATTTTATAGTATTCACTGTGCATTTCGTGGGCTTCCACATCATCCGTCTTCACCGGGCGAAAAGTGCCCAAGCCCACGTGCAAGGTAATTTCTGCAATCTCTGTGCCCTGTGCGCGGATTTCGTCTAAAAGCTCCTTCGTAAAATGCAAGCCTGCTGTAGGTGCTGCCGCGGAACCTTCGTATTTCGCATAAACCGTTTGATAACGATCTTTATCCCTTAATTTTTCGTGAATATACGGTGGAAGGGGCATTTCTCCCAAGCGTTCCAATATCTCGACAAAAACACCTTCATAGGAAAAACGAATATGGCGCAGACCGTCTTCTGTGACCGCCTCCACTTTCCCAGTTAACTCATGGGAAAATGCAATGGATCCTCCAACTTTCATCTTTTTCCCCGGACGTACCATGCATTGCCATAGATCCGGCTCCAATTCTTTAATCAGGAGCACTTCGATGTGTTCGTCCTTGTCGGGACGATGCCCGTATATCCGCGCCGGCAAAACCTTTGTGTTGTTAATGACTAACACGTCTTCCGGCCGAATAAACCGCAATATATCTCTAAAGGTTAAATCTTCCAACTCCCCGCCGCGTCCCGCGTATAAAAGCCTGGACGCGTCGCGCTTATCCATTGGATGTTGCGCAATAAGTTCCTCGGGAAGATCGTAATAAAAATCGCTTGTTTTCATGGTGTCCTTTCTATTTTAAGTCCGTGCCCGGATAGTAAAAGGCCAGAATTGCTCGGTAATCCATTCCACTTTTGGCCATTTCAATGGCGCCGTATTGGCTGAGGCCGACGCCATGACCGTAACCTCGACCGTTTAATGTAATTGTGTCGGCAATCGTCATAATCTCCTTATCGTAAACGGATGGTTCCTTACGATCCCTTTTCCCATTTCCGCGCAAGATGGCGATGCTGCTTGCCTCCTTAATTCCCGATGCAGTAATTCGATTTTGATTGGCGTAGGGCTTCACGCCGTTGGCCGTCATCACCATGGTCGGTTTCGCGATAGATTCACCCGGTAGCTCCGTTCCGAAGTTTGTACTTTTTATCTTAATTGACCCCAATTTCATGCGAAATTGATTTCCCGTAACCATTTCTCTTCCCGTTGTTCCAACGACAGCCATGGACGTAATTCGTCCGGTCGACGAGCGCGCGAGTACTTGAAGGAACGTAGGGCGACCTACCGAAGGAAAGGCCTTGCTGATTTCCGAAGCGCTAAGGGTTGCCGTCCACGTGGCATTGCGCGTATTTAGAGAGTAGGGATCTTTTATCGCTTTTAAGTAAGGCAATGGATTCCCGCCCCACACATCTTCAATCGCTTCCGTTTCTCCTCCGCTGGTGGCGTGAAAAATTGTATTGGCCACATTCCCTTGATAGTAGAGGACTTGCCCCTTCGTTTCGTACACAGCTCTGTCCGTCATGGCCGATTCGACGCTCATGCCAGCGTAGACTTGCGATGCGGTGGAATCGTCTAAATTATAGCCGTATTTTTGAAACTTGTTCCAATTGGCGTAGGCAAAACTTCTGGATATGACGGCTTGCGCCTTTAGCGCTTCGATAGGTGTGGACGTTCCGATTTCTTTCGGCAGTACGCCGCGAATGTAATCCTCTACATCCACAATATTGACAGAATGTAACTGCCCCCCCGCCTTAATGAAACGTACGCTTCCGCGGTAAGGTTTCCCTCCAATGCGAACATAACCTTGTGTAGAGGAAAAAATATCGTCTTCCGACACGTTCTGAACGGTCGCAAGAAAACTGTTGCCAATGGGGTTTCCGTTTTGCAATAAGCCGCCGTCGGAGGATAGTGGAATGGTTGAAGCCGTCGACCCGACCTTTACGTGGATCGGCCCTGACGAGGCATAGACAGGCAGATGGAAGAAGAAAAAAAGGGCGACAAGTAACAGACTAAGGTATTTTTTCATGATTCGTCCTCTCTATAAGGGATCCCCAAGTGATCGTAAGCGCGCTTCGTTGCGATACGGCCTCGAGGCGTACGCTGAATAAAATTGATTTGCAGCAAATAGGGTTCGTAAACGTCTTCGATCGTGATTCGCTCTTCCCCGAGGGTTGCGGCCAAAGTGTCGATCCC
>JAEXBU010000061.1 GCA_023393815.1 Bacillota bacterium
ACATGAAATAGCCATCTATACCGATGAAAAGCATATGAAAGAGTTTATAGGCAAGTATGGAATGGATGAGGCGAACCCCGTGTATAACTACGAGGTAAAGATCAAAGCGGAAGAACATGCGGAAAAAGTTTTTGAAAATGCCGAAAAAATTTTATCTCACTATATACCGAAATCCGATCACGTGACTTCGACGGATCGACTACACGCGGCGGAGGAGAAAGAACAAATGAGAAATGAACGGCTTTTAAATCTGGGCATCCAAACCATTCTTATTGCCATTGCCCTTTCCAATGCCTACAACAGTTTTAAAGGAAACTTTCGAGCGAGAAAAAATGATTTTAAACTTTTGTCGACGGCCGGCATGACGGAAAAACAAATGAGGAAGATGGTTTTCGGAGAAGGGAAAATAGTATTTAGAAATATTTTTGCGGTATATTTCTTCCTGTTCTGTGCAGGAATTGGAGCCAGAGCCTACAGAAGCGAGTATGAATTCTTTTTTGCAATCAAAGAGCTGGTATTCAATATGCATTATCTTCCCGTCCTTATCGTCTTTTTATGTATGATCCCGGGGGTGCTGCTTGCTGTAAGAAGTGGCCTGAAAGACTTTAAATAAAACGTGAAAACCGAAGAGAATAAAAGGCCGATGGGGGAAAAGTTTCCCAAAATAGAGAAAGGGCTTATTTGACGGAAAAGGCGACTTGCTTTTCAATCAAATAAGCCCTATTTTTTGCACTTAGCGTGCGCTTACGACGATGGAAAGGATGTTGAGTAGGATAAGGTGGGCGGGATAAAATACATAGAATAGATTTTTCTCCCATTTTTTGCCCGTTCCGCCTCTCTTTCCGTTGTAAGCTAGGATAAAGGGGATAGCGGTCATAAGCAAAAATTCACTGGAGTACGTCAATTGTTGGTACAAAGACATGACCTCGTGTCCGTAGGACAGGTAGGAATACATGGTTTTGATGAACAAAAGAATCGACCAGACAAATAGGCTGAGGCTCACCTTTTTCGGATCGTTGTCGAAGAAGAAGCAGGCCAAGGCGATGGGCAGAAGGTACAGTCCGCCCTCCGAGAAAATAAGAAGGGGAATCGTAAACGCAATGGGGAGCAGCCATTTTTTCGATCCTTTCTTTTCGGGACCCGTCAGCTTATCGAGGAAGAGAAAAAGGACCATAAATAAAAACAGCGTCCAGAAAATATTATTCCCCGAAAGAAGAGCAAAGGGATCAAACGCATGGGTGACGGGATGGATATAGGATTTAGTGACTATATTTTTTACAATATTGACCAGGTGCATGAACATCGAGGCGAGAAAAAGTCGGGTCAGATATTTTTTTCGGTTCCTCGTATATTTGAAGCCTTCCATAAGCAAGTACAAAAATACAGGCGCGACAAACCTTCCCGGCCAATGCAACCATCTCGGAAGGCCCAATTCGTAGCCGAAGAAAGTATGGATATGGTCTATGCACATGAAGACGAGACTTATAATTTTCAGTTGAAATCCGGACAATTTTTTCATTCGATCTCCCTTAAAACGTTTCGTGGCGGTTTCCGTCGATTGTGCCTTACCTTATCAAAAATACTTTTTATGCGTCAAGAAAAATTTTACAAAGGGGAAATGTGGAGGGAAGATAGGAAAACTTCCAAAGACCTGGCGCGGGCGGGGGAAAGATTAACCTCCCTTTATGTGGGGTAAATAAATAGCGACCGCTTATACGGAATGACGAAGGACGAAAATAGAAGTCTGAAAAAGAGTAAGAAAAAACTTGTATGGGAAGGCTTATCGGCCGGGTGTGTTGCGCAAGAGGAGAGAATGGAGACGGTATGAAGGTAAGAGATTTTACAGAGTTATATGAATCGGTGGAAAGCGGGGAAAGAGACATTGAAGTAGTCAATTCCATCGGTGCCCCGAAGGGATTCAAGTTGCAAAAAGGGCAAAGAATCCGGGGAAAAGATGAGACGATTTTACTCAGTTTTATAAATGGAGACGGTATCGGGTTAACTGGAGACAACGAAGTGGCGGATCTTTCCATTCAAACGTCCCCTTCCGCAAGGGGCATATACCTCGATTCCACGGAAGAAGATTTAGGAACGATCCAATTAAAAAATGTAACGGTAACGGGAATGGTTCAAATTCTGATGAGAGGCAACAACAAAAGGTTGGATCTAGAGGTCGATGGTTTAGACATTCCCTTTGCCGATGCGAGAAATTACCCCGAAAGGCCGATGAAGTACGGGGTGAACGTCTATCAAGGTGCCTTCACGGTATATAATTTTAATCCCGTAGAGGGAAGTGCCATTCATTTTAAGGGAAAAGGCATTCGAATAGGACGAAAGAATTCCCCGGTATTGGGAAGCGGGCTGTTTGTCTCCGGTTTCAATGATGAAAGCGGTCCGGTGGAAGTCGATTATTTGGAGACGGAAGAGATTTACTCGAACGGAATGATCCCGAAAGGACAGCCCAATTTAATAACCGGGGGTCTATTCATCGTCTATGGCGCACACGCAAAGAAAATCGTATCGAAGGGTTCCGTGGAAACCTATGGAAACAACGACATGGTTTTAGATGTGTGGGGAAAAGTAGAGGAATGGATTGTAGAAGGGGAAGTGACAAGTTACGGCTCCAGCGGGATCGGCTTTGTCAACTTCGGAACCGTCGAGAAATTTAAGGCAAACAAGCAAATTGCCACCTACGGTCTCGGCGCGCGAGGCTTTAACCAATACGACGGAACCATCGGGGAAGCGTACTTCGAAAGCATCAAAACGACGGGCGACGGCTCCATCGGGATGCAATTCAGCAAGCCGGTAGGTAAAATTACGGTAGGAGAGGTGCGAACGACGGGCTCGACGGGGCAAACCTTGGTAAAAGGCGAAATTATGGAACTTGCAGCAGACGGGATTTCCGTTCTAAAAGGTGGAGAAATCCGTTCGTTGGAAATATTGAGAGATATCGTCACGGAAGGGGAAGGCGTGTCCGCCTACCACGTAAATGGCGGAGCGGTGAAAGAACTGAAACTGGGGGGAGAGATCCTCTCCAAGGGAGAAAACGCATCTGCCGTACGCATTGAAAACGGCGGGACTTCCGATCTTGAAGCGATAAAAAACTTTGTGGATTGACCGTAAAGAAATTGAAACCCTGTGAAGCAAAAGTGCGTGTTCCCGTTTCATACCGAATTCCTTCGGCCTCGTCGATGAAAAGAAAAAAGATTTGATTGTGGTTTTTACCGCATGGGAGAAATTCCCATAAGCGAGGAGAAAATAGAAGAGAAACGGAAGAAAGGGGATGAAGGACAAAAGGTCATCCAAGAGAGAAGTAGAAACGACAAACATCGAAAGAAGAAATGGAAATAGAGAAAAGGAGACGGAATCATGAAATTGTATTATGCACCGGGCACTTGTGCCGTTGCCGTATGGATCGCCCTCGATTGGCTCGGCGCCGATTTTGAAGTGGAAAGAGTTGAGTTGGGGTCGGATGCCTATAAAAAAATCAACCCGTCGGGAGCAGTGCCCGCGCTGGATACCGGGGATGGGCATATAAAGACGCAGGCGGGAGCCCTGTTAGAGTACCTCGTAGAAAAATATCCGGAAGCAAACCTC
Source organism: Bacillota bacterium (assembly GCA_023393815.1). Classification (GTDB taxonomy): domain Bacteria; phylum Bacillota; class Clostridia; order Tissierellales; family Peptoniphilaceae; genus Aedoeadaptatus. The sequence continues at coordinate 3,598 of JAEXBU010000061.1, forward strand.
GGGCCGGACGAAAGTGTGGAAGATAGATATTTGTTCCACGAAATTGTTTCGCTGATCTCTGCAGACTACCACCCCGCTTTTTGGCCGGTATTCGGGCCGGACAATTACACGGTCAGTACCGATGAGAAGGATTTGGACGATGTAAAAAAAGCGGCCTACAAAAAAATCGATGCAGTGGCCACCCTCATCGATCAAAGGCTAGAAGGCAAGACGCATATATACAAGGATAAGAAAACAGTGCTCGACGCCTACGTTTATATTTTAAGTCAATGGCTGAAGAATACGCCGAAGTCTTGGACGGAATATCCGAACCTGAAACATTTTATGGAGACAATGGAAGAGGACGATAACGTGCAAAGAATCGTTCGGGAGTCGAGAAAACCGCTGAATTGAAGCCGCAACGGATCCCAAAAGGGAAGGAGACACAATGGAAATACGGTTTGAAGAAGAGAAACAAAGATCCGCTGCCTATGTGGAAGGAAAAGAAATAGGAGAATCCACGTATTCCAACGCGGCGGACCTGTGGATCATCGATCACACGTATGTAGAAAAAGCCTATAACGGACAGGGAATTGCGAGAAAATTAGTAGATACAATCGTCGAAAATGCCAGAAGTAAAGGCATTCAATTGATGGCGACTTGCCCCTATGCCCTAAAACTTTTTGAAACAAATCCCGAATACGCCGACGTGTACAAACGATAAGGGCACGGGGGTTCGATGAAATAAAGTGGAAAAAGCGCATGAAAAGACTGTTGAAGACAAGGGTTCTTGTCCTTCGGCAGTCTTTTTTATACGTGCATACTCCCCATCCCCTCGAAAGTTTCAAAGGATACCGCCCGACGCAGGACGAGAAAAGAAGATCAGCGGAAGGGGTCGTCACGGAGAGAAAAAGAAAAAGACTTTGGCGAAAATATTTTAATACAATATACTTACATTCGCCGTCCATTCGTGTTATTATTAAAGTAGGAAAGGTGTACGGAGCGAGAAGAGAAGAATGGCGGACGCGATTACGAATGTTATTTTACGAGAGAGGGAGGTTTTGACATGATAAGAAAAACGCGCAGGACGCTTCTTTTGCTTATAGCGTTATTGGTTTTGCCCCTCACCGTGGGGATGAAGGCTGCAGATCATCAAAAAGAGGGCGCCGTGGAAGAGAGAAAGAAAGGGTATTCTGTGATCGATGCGATGTTATCGGAAAAACCGGGGGCGGATCCGTTGACTATTGCGGCTGCCTCGGATAAATACATCGTGCTGGAACACTACTGTGGTCTGTTGATTTTGGATCGGAATTTCTTGGAACCCGTGGCCGAAATTTCGGGAAAAGACATAGGACTAACAACACAAGGAGATGCAGTCTTTTCTTATAGTTTGGACGGAGATACACTCCACTTAAAGCGAATGGGAGAGGGAAAGTCCTTCGCCTTTGCCATCGAAGATGGAATTTTACGAGAAGAAAAGGGCGAGGACCCGTTGAATACCGCGGATGTTCCGAAGGCACTCTCCGAAAAACGCGTGGAAGAGATTCTAGGAAGTGAGCGCCAGGGGCAAGGAGTTGAGGGGGATCATTGGATCGTGGCCCTCGCAGTGGACTGGAATCAATTGGGAAACAGTCAGCTCGTCGCGGTAGATAAAAATACGGGCGAAAAACGCGTAAAAAATCTTCAGGATTTGGCGGAAACAAAACCAAGCGTATCGATCTTTTCCGATGAAAAGCCGTTGAACGCAAAAGGTTTTGTAGAAAAAGGAACGGCCTACCTTCCCTTGCGCGCGATCATGGAAGGGCAAGGGGATGAAGTAAAATGGAATCCAAAGGATTCGACCATCCGCATAAAGGGAAAGGATCGAGAAATTTCCCTGGTTTTGGAGGGAGAAAAATACTGCGTCAAGAAAGACGGAAAGAACGTCCGCTATGATTTTTATGTAAGAGGAGATGGAACCTACCTTACGCAAAAGTTCTTTAAAGAAATGGCGGGACTGACTTTCGCAGTGGACAAAAAATAAAATGCCGGCTCGTACCTGTCCATGAAGAGGAGGCTTGGTGGCAACGAAAAGGGAGATCTGTGTGTACGGATCTCCCTTTTTTCGTGGGGGTAATCAAGGGAAGTGCCCCGGAAATCGATTGTTTTCGCAGTAGGAAGGAAAACTTCGCCTACTATCGTCAAAAGTTTCGGCAGAAAGGGTATCCTAGCAATTTGCAGTGTATTTTTTATCATCTATCAAAAATGCCCGCCGCGTGGGAGGAGCGTTTCTTCCTTAGGATGCGGTATAAGTTTTTGAGGTGAAGAAGTTGCAGAAAAATTATATAATGGATAAAGAAACGGTCGTGAGGGTTCTTACGGGAGCCTTTGAAAGGATTGGGCTTTTTCTGCCAAAGAGGAAGAACGCCCGTTTTTATACAAAAATGGATATATCCGTTGCGGAGGTGATGATTTGCGAGTATACGAAAACAAGGAAGAACTGAAGTCGGAAATAAAAAAAGCATTTGAAAAATATATAGCGGAATTTGATGCAATTCCCGAAGCCTTAAAGGATACGCGAGTGGAGGAAGTGGACAGAACGCCGGCGGAAAATTTGGCGTATCAAGTGGGTTGGACGAGCCTGCTGTTGAAATGGGAAGAAGAGGAACAAAAGGGGCTTCCGGTAAAAACACCGTCGGAGGCGTTCAAATGGAATCAATTGGGCGAGTTGTACCAGTGGTTTACGGAGACCTACGCCCATCTGTCCCTTCATGCGTTGAAAGAAAAATTAAACGAAAACATAGATTCCATCTATGCAATGATTGATTCATTCAGCGAAGAAGAACTATTTACCCCCCATCAGAGAAAGTGGGCGGATGATGCGACGAAGACCGCCCTGTGGGAAGTATATAAGTTTATTCACGTAAATACGGTGGCACCTTTCGGAACCTTCCGAACCAAAATTAGAAAATGGAAGAAAATCGCGCTGTAAACACGTCTATAAAATACGAAAATACAGGATAACTGAAGGGAGGAGAAAAACGGACGGTAGATTTCCGTCGGCTTTTCAGGCGGATACCCATGGACAAAAACCGTAAAATTATGCCTGCGGCGTTTTTTCGTCCACGGGTTCTTTTTTATTCAGCCGATTGAATTTTCAATGAAAATAAACTACAATTGGACGGGAAAGCGGGTGTTGTGCAAAATGAAACAATATGCCTTTGATGCGGCGCTCCACGAAGTACCGGAAAGCGGAGGGGCCTATGTGGTCTTTCCGTGGGATATACGCGAGGAGTTCGGGAAAGGCCGTGTGAAGGTTCATGCACAATTTGACGGCATTCCCTACGACGGGAGCATCGTCAATATGGGTGTGAAAAATTCGGACGGATCCATCGGTTATTGTATCGGCGTACGGAAGGCGATTCGGGAAAAACTGCGCAAAGGGGACGGCGATACCCTCCATGTGGTGATTGAAGAAAGGGAAAGGCAATAACATGCTGAATAAAAATGAAAAAATCGAGTTGCTGCGGGACATGGTGAAAATCAACACGGTAAATGGGAATGAAAGAGAACTTGCGGAGTATCTGAAGAAGTACTTGGAAAAATATGGGATTGAATCGAAACTGATCGAGCTGGAGGAAAACAGAGCGAGCTTGGTTGCGGAAATTCAAAACGGCTCGGGCACGACGCTGGCGTTGTCCGGCCACTTGGACGTTGTCGATCCGGGCGATGAAAAGGAATGGACGTATCCGCCTTTTTCGGCGGAAATAGAAGATGGCATCTTGTGGGGACGCGGAGCTTCCGATATGAAATCCGGGCTGGCGGCATTGGTCTCGGCCCTTATAGAAGTCCACGAGCAAAACAACTTCCATGGGAAAATAAGGCTTTTGGCTACCGTGGGGGAAGAGGTTGGAGAACTGGGCTCGGGACAACTTACGGACTTGGGTTACATGGACGATGTGGATGCGTTAATCATTGCGGAGCCTTGTAATCTGGGCGTGGTGTATGGCCACAAGGGCTCGTTGAATTACAAGGTGACCGCAAAAGGCGTTTCGGCCCATTCCTCGGCGCCGCAAATAGGGATCAACGCCATTGAAAAACTTTCGAAGGCGATTCAGGCCCTGTCGACGGCCGCGAACCGATGGAAAACGCAGTATGACGATGCGGTTTTGGGAAAAGTTACGCACAGCGTAACCTTGATCAGCGGCGGAACGCAGGTGAATTCCGTGCCCGATTATGCGGAGTTTGAGGCGAACGTTCGGACGACGGAAGCCTTCGATAATGGGCATGTGATTTCGGAGATTCAAGAAATCCTTTCGGAATTAAACGATGCGAATCCGGGCACGCTTACCTTTGAAGTGACGGCCAATCAGCCGCCGGTCGTAACGGATTCGAATTCAAAATTGATTCGAACCGTCATGCAAGAAGCGTCGGCGGTTTCGAGTTTGAAACCGCAAAGTATATTACAAACGATGGGCGATGCGATTGGAAAATCGCTTACGGAGAGAGAAGAATTGAAAAACATCACGGAACTTACCTCCATGACCCTCCCGGGGACGACGGATGCGGCGCAGTTCCTAAAGAAAAACAAAAAGTTGGATTTGGCGGTCTATGGTCCGGGAATGCCCATGCTCAACCACAAAGTCGACGAAAGAATTCCTTTGCAACAATATCTCGATTTTGCCGAAGTGTATGTAAAAGTAATAAATAAATTCATGGAATAAAGCTTCCCTTTGAATAAGCGCGTTTCTCTCGACGCGCTTATTTTTATGGGGTCGAGCCTCTGTGCCAACTTTGTGAAAATATTTGACGGGGGGGGTAGAAGGTGTAAAATAAGGTGATTTTGCATAAAAAGAAAGGAAGGAACGAGATGATAAAAAGAAAGATTTTATCGATTTTCATGGCATGTATTATGATTTTTACAATCGTCGGCAATTCCGTTCAGGTATTTGCACATGAAAATGAAAAGGCGGAAGCGACGCAAACGGGGGCAGTAGCCGGAGCGGAAGCGACCGCAATAGAATCGACCGAAACCGCTGCAGCGGAAAAACCGGTAACGGAAACCGAGACAGCGGAAAAAGCGGCAGCGGAAACGGCCACAGAAAAAGCGGAAAAAGCGAAAGAAGTGGATGCATCGGAAACAGAAGGAACGGAAGCGGGAAGATCCGGATCGATAAGACCGCGTAGATCCGTCCGACCGATAGAAAAAAGCACGGTCGTCATCAGTAAAAAAGAAGTGGGCGGAGACTTCGTAAAAGATGCAAAATTGCTTGTCGTCAAGGGAGAGATGCCGGAAGACTTGCCCGAAGATATAGGCGAATGGATGGATCAATTGCCCGACGGCAGCAAGTGGATGTTCACGACGACGGGTAAATCCGACGAATTGCAACTTGAACCGGGGAAATACACCCTGGTTGAGGTGGAAGCACCGGAGGGATTTACCAAGGCGAACCCCCTTGCATTTGAAGTAGGAGAGGGTAGCAACGTCGCCGACGACACCAAGTATATGGGCTATTATAAGTTCCGTGAATACGAAGCGACGGACCATATCAACGACACGATTTATCTAAAGCCGGAAGGATCCGACGGAAAGGGAATCGTAGTCTACTGTTTTAACAAAACGAAACTCACACCTCCGAAGGAGGGCTTGGTAAATAACGTACGTTACACAAGACACAGCGGAACGGGAGATCTCTTTACGGACTTGACGACGCCGATGGGGGAAGTGGCGAATGGTATCGCGAAGGGTCCGCGGGTCACGGGAGAGGAATTAGCCGACGCGGTGAAAGCCGTGATTCACAACGGCTATCCCATAGATGCTTCCGGGATAAAAGCAAAATACAATTTAACGGACGGTCAATTCCGCTACATTACCCAACAAGCAGTTTGGTACTATACGGACAGCGACAGTAACGTCTTGCCCGACAAGGGGCCTCAAGGTGTGTATATTGAGGCGAATGTTAAAGATGCGTACAAGGAATTGTTGGACACGAAAACCGTTCCGGAAAATCTGTCACTGGATATCTATGAAAGGGACAATAAGTTTTATCAAAACTTGTTGAGTACACGCTTTGCCAATTCCAATGAAATCGTCATGGAAGAGGAAAGAAATGGAGAAGTTCCCGACAAGCCGGAAAAGCCGGGTGAACCGGATAAGCCCGTAGTTCCCGACAAGCCGGAAAAGCCGGGTGAACCGGACAAGCCTGTAGTTCCCGACAAGCCGGAAAAGCCGGATGAACCGGATAAGCCTGTAGTTCCTAACGAGCCGACGAACCCTGTAGTTCCCAACGAGCCGACGAATCCTATGGTGGTTGAGTCAAAGGAAACGCCGAAACCGAAAGAACCTGCGGAATCTGCGAAAAAGGGGAATACGCCGAAAGTGACCAAAACCGAAAAACGAACAAATGAAATGACGCCAAAAACAGCGGACGATTTTCCTATGGGATTGTACATGGGTATGATTTCCATATCCGCGGCAATGTTCGTCTTGTTAGGAAAGAAAAAACAAAACATTCTTAAAGGATGAGGAAAGGAAATTTGGCTGTAGTATCCTTTGGATGCTGCAGTCCTTTTTTATATCGGCGGCACATAAAAAGGGAGAAGGTGAAAAGTTGATGACGGGCAAAGGAAAAAGACGCATGATTGATGTTCTCATGTTGGCGTGTGTCGTGGTCTTGAGTTTTTCGGTATACAAAATAGTAAAGCAAAAGATTTCTGAAAAGAACGACCAAAAAAGATTTGAAATTTTGCGGGAAGAAGTCAGAGGCGGAGAAGGGAACTTTCCGGAACGAGAAAGAAGCAGGACTTCTTCGGCAGAAGGGCCAGGGGATGAGACGGTGGAAGA
>JAEXBU010000077.1 GCA_023393815.1 Bacillota bacterium
TCCCGACGGATATGTCTACGACAAAGACGGTATCGCAACCGACGAAAAAGTTGAGTACTTGCTCGAAATGCGTGCTTCCGGCCGCGACAAGGTTCAAGACTACGCAGACAAATTCGGCGTAGACTTCTTCCCCGGTGAAAAACCCTGGATCAATGCAGACTACGACATCGCTATGCCGTCCGCTTACCAAAACGAAATCACCATCGAAGAAGCAAAAGCTATGGTTGCAAAGGGCGTACAATACTACATCGAAGTAGCCAATATGCCGACCACCAACGAAGCATTGAACTACCTCCTCGAAAATATGAAAGCCGTTGCACCTTCCAAGGCAGTTAACGCAGGCGGCGTTGCAGGTTCCGCTCTCGAAATGAGCCAAAACAGTGCACGTTTGAGCTGGTCCGCAGAAGAAGTCGATAGACAACTTCATGTAATCATGAACAACATTTACAAGATGTCCGTCGAAGCAGCTGAAGAATACGGCTTAGGTTACAACCTGGTTGCAGGCGCAAACATTGCCGGTTTTGTTCGCTTGGCAGATGCCATGATGGCACAAGGTGTATTCTAAACCATACAAAAGAGAGCACTCTTTTCGTGAAAAGAATAAAATGACTTTAAGAGGTCGCGCCCTTCGGAGCGCGATCTTTTTTATACGAGGAATTGGAAATACCAGGGAAGAAAACTATCCATTGAGAAGGGTTTTTCTCGATGGATAGTTTAGCGCTTTTCATTTTACAACGCATCCTTTGAGAAAAGAGAGGATTTATAATAGAAAAACTTTATAAGTGCAAGAATAGGGAGGCGTACTCCAATACCATCGGCAACTTCTGCACGGTATAATAAAAGAAAAAAGAAAGAAGGGATGTTATGAAAACGAAATTCCATATTCTCGTGTTGGTTCTCGTGTCTCTCTTGGCGCTATCGGCTTGTTCGCCGAAGGCGGCCGAAGAAAACAATGCCAAGACACAAAACGCGCAAGCGGCCAGTGCGAACAACCGAAAGAACGGAGAAGAAGTGAAGGCCGCGGACGCTGCTACCGCCGCAACCGTACCCACGAAAGAAAATCCCCTCGTCGTCGACAAGGAAAACAAAGCGGTGAAAGTGTATGCAGAAGTTAATGAAAAGTACAAAGAGGAATCCACCATGCACATGATCGTTTCCGCCTCCGGCAAGGAAGCGGATCACGCCATGTTCCGATCCGCCGCCAAGGCTTTGGATTTTTACGACGCATTGAATTCCTTAGGACTCAAAGCCGGCGACAACATGACCATGGATAACGCGGGCAAAGCCCAAGTCGAAGGGGACGCTTTGGACGTGACCTTCCAATTCGACGGGAATGACAAAGTCTTCAAGATCGACGAAGTAGTGGACGATTCTTCGAAACAACCCATCGACATTCGCTTCGGCGGTAACCACGATACCCAAGAAAAACTGAATTCCGGCTGTATTTCCTGCCTCTTATCTTGCCCGGCAGGTATTACCTCGAACCACACGCATAAAATCGGCGACGACGAAAAAGAAAAGTTCACCTTAATGTTGAACAAAGACAACGTCCCCGCCGACAAGACCCCCGTCGTCATTACCTTTGCGGCAAAATAAATAGACGAAGGGAGCGATCGATAAAAGTTTCAATAAAAAATCCGCTGTGTATGCAGCGGATTTTTTTGTGGATGCATTTTAATCGGAGATGCCGCCGATAACCATACCGGCTTGGCGCTGGAGATAGAAGTGATTGTTATGGCCGAAAGACAGTTGGTATTTGGTCGCGTCGGAGGCTTTTCCCAACAGTGCGCGGCCTTCTTCGCTGTAGAGGTAGTCCATGTATTGTCCAATGGGAGCCATTTCCTTCGAATGGGATTTTAAAACATAGCGATGCCCGTTCCAAGAAAGGACTATGCCGGAGCGCGAAGGGGAAAAACGGTTCGGGAAGCGCTCGCTTGCATCCATAATGGTAATCGGGTAGGTGTCGGGCGTGGGATCCGTCGTAAGAAGGATCCTGTTTCCTTGAATTTTCAAGTCCATGTGTTTCGCATCGGCAAAGCGGCCGAGGGGAATAAAGACCATCTTTCGCATGATTTTGTAATTATTCATGTCGTAGCGGCCGAAGTCCAAACCGTCGGAAGAGGTGGTGTAACGGCTGTCGAAGGTAATGTGGAAACCGTCTTTCGCCTCGAGGCGGATTGTCAAATCGAAGGGGTCGTCGCTAAATGTCCTGCCGCGCTCTTGATAGGTCATGCCCAAAGCCCTTGCCAAATAATCGGCCCGTACGTAGAGTTGTCCGTCTTCGGCAAAGGCATACAAGGTACCCAATTGTTTGCCGTCGACAGAAAAATCCATGTCCTTGGCATTGAAGTGGTCGATGTAAGGGACGGAGTCCCCGTTGCCGATGATGGCGGCGCGCTCGGATGCGTTCCAGCGAACCGGATAACCGAAGAGCTCGGCGATGGCGCGGAGGGGGACAAAAGTATAATTGTTTCGGATTTCCGCCCCTACGTCGGTGGCGGTTTTTTGTTTGCCGTCTGCGTAAATAGTGTGTTCGCCGATTTTTAAGCGGAAGGTGGGCATGGTCTTTACGCGGTCGTTGGCTGGGGCCATGGACACGCTGCGATTGGTGCCGTTCCAGGTGACGTCGAAACCGAAGTTTTCGGAGATTAGGCGCAACGGCACCATAACCCGGCCTTGTTTCATATAGGGCGCGTCCCCTTCGAGGGAGGGATTGGTGCCGTTAATCCACAGGGTAAAGTCGGCGGCGTAGGCGCGCGGCGCCGCGAAAAATAGGGCGGCCAGGGCGATGAACAGAGCGAGGCGATTTTTCATGGTACGATCCTTTCCGATTATTCTGCCGTAAGGTTGGCGAGGATCTTTTCGTTGGCCAGGCTTTTCGGCAAAAGGTAAGCCTGGGGCGAATCGTCGTAGAAGATGTAGAGGAAGTCTTGGTTTTCCATGGCATAGCGAATGGCGTCGTAGGTGACGGTAAGGTCTTTGTCCCGGATGCCGTCGTCATTGATGAGGACTTTGTGTTCTCCGATGGGAAGGTCTTTTTGCATTTTTCGGATCAGTTGTCTCAGTTTCTTCTTCATGCTGCGATTAAAGAAAAATTGGTAGAGAAAGGGCCAAAGAACCAGGGCAACGGCCAGGGGAAGAAGGCCTTTCAAAGGGCGCTTGGTAAAAAAGTAAAAGGTGCCGATGGCGACAAAGACCGCAATAGGCGAAATCATTTGAATGCGCATGGTCCGTTTCGCCGTGGGGTTATGTTTAAACAGGTGCCATTGGTAGGCGAGGTAGTCGTCTTCGGTGACGGTAAATGTTTCTTTCATAGATCCTCCTTTTTATCCATTGTACTGAAGGAAATAAACGCGTGCAAGGTGTTTAAAGGGCTTAAACGTGGTAATATAAAAATATAAATAAGAATAGAAAGAGAGGGGGATTTTGTGGCATACGTAGAGTTCATCGATTCGACCAAAACCTACGGTTCGGGAAAGGCCAAGACCGTGGCGAACGACAAGATTTCTTTTTCCATCGAAAAAGGGGAGTTCGTGGTGATCGTCGGGCCTTCCGGAGCGGGGAAGTCGACGATTTTAAATATATTGGGCGGCATGGACACCAACGATTCGGGTCAAGTTCTCGTAGACGGCAAGGACATCGCTCAAATGTCCGATAAGGAGCTCACCGCCTACCGTCGAAACGATGTGGGTTTCGTCTTTCAATTTTATAATTTGATCCCCAACTTAACGGCGCTGGAAAATGTGGAGTTGGCCAACGCCATTGTGGACGATGCTTTGGATGCGGAAATGATTTTAGAGCGGGTAGGTCTCGGGGAGCGGATGAACAATTTCCCGAGTCAGCTGTCCGGCGGGGAACAACAGCGAGTGGCCATCGCTCGGGCGCTGGGGAAAAACCCCAAGCTGCTTTTGTGCGACGAGCCTACCGGCGCTTTGGATTACAACACGGGAAAGCGGGTGCTTCTTTTGTTGGAGGAAAGCTGCCGGGAGCACGACCACACTTTGATCGTCATAACCCACAATCGAGCCATTGCCGATGCGGCGGATCGGGTGATCGAAATTGCCGATGCCAAGGTGCGCTCCACGTACGTAAACGAGCATCCGGTGCCGATTGAAGAAATCGAGTGGTAGTATGAGTCCCAGACAAAAAGATTTTTTACGAGAAATTATCGGACACAAAATGCGTTTTTTCTCCCTTTTGGCGTTGGTGCTTATCGGGGTGTTCGTCCTCGTGGGTCTCACGGTTACAGGGCCGATTATGCGCCGCACCGTGGCGGATACCTTGGCCGCGTCCAATGCCTACGATCTGCGTCTGTTCGCAAGTGACGGGCTGGAAGATGAGGATTTGCGCCTAATCGGCGACGTGGAGGGAGTTCGGGATAAGGAATATTTTCACACCACCTATTTGACCACGAGGGAATTAAAGACGGTGTATCTGTCTTCCCTTCCGAGAAAGATCAGTCGCCCGGTCGTAAAGGACGGGCGCTTGCCTCGGGAGAGTGGCGAAATTTTGCTGGATCGTTCCCTGTCCGGAACCTATAAGTTAAACGACGTAGTTCGTTTCGAGCGGGAAGAAAATGTACTGGACAAAGACGCACCGCCGGTGATGAATCGCTATACCTTCAAGGTGGTGGGTTTCGCCACCGATCCTCGGTTTTTAGACGATGCGGACAAGGGAAAGACGCCGAAAGGCGACAAGATCGACGGATTTGCCTACGTCATGCCCGCGGATTTTAAGGATCCCACCGTAACCGAGGTGCACTTTCTCTTCGACGATTTAAAAGGCCTGCCTGTATATAGCGACCGATACGAGGAACGAAACGCCGCCCACAAGCGAGAGCTTAAGACCCTTTTTGCCCATCGGGGAGAGGAGCGTCTTCAGGCGCTGCTCGACGACAGGAGAAGCGACATAAAGAAGGGCGAATCGGATATAAAAAAAGGGTACGACGAACTGGAGGAAGGGAAGAAAAAACTGGACGACGGGGAAAAGACATTGGCCGATGGAGAGCGCGCCCTCAGGGACAATCGCGCGAAGTTCGCCTCGGGCATTTCCGAAGGCGAATCGAAACTGGCCGCGTCCCTTGTGAAGTTACAGCAAGCGAAAAAAAGCATTCTCTTTCAACAAGAGCAGTTGAGCGCCGGAGAAAAGGCCCTGCTCGACGGGAAAAATGCCATTGCCGCCGCCATGGCGGACATTCAGGCCAAGGAAGAGGAGGCAAAGGGAGGTCTTGAGCGGTCGGAAGCGGCCATGGATCAGCTCTTAAAAGAAGAGCAAGCCTTAAACGAGGCAAAGAAAAAATTGGAGGCGGGAATCGTGCCTTCGCCGGATCTGCCACAGCTTCCCTATACCATCGAGGAATTGGACGAGGCGAGGGAAATCTCTGCCGCCGCGGAAAAGAGCCTTCCGCAGAAAAAGGCGGAGGTGAAAGAGGCTCAAGAGGCGCTGGACGAGGCGAAAGCATCCTTCGACGAAGCCGCGAGGACCCTAAAGGGCACGGGGGTAGACGGCGACGGATTGAAGGAAAAAATCGAAGCCCTGGAAACGACCTTGTCCCGTTTGAAAGAGGAGAAGGCACAAAGGGAGATCGATTCCGCGGCCTTAGATGAGGAAATTCGTCGTACGGAAAAAGAAAAGGCGGATCTGGAAGAAAAGTTAAAGGATCCGTCTTATATGGCCGCACAAAAGACCTTCGACGACAAGAAACAAGGCAAGGAAGCGGCCGAAGAGGCTTTGGCGCGGGCACAGGCGGAAGTCGCTGCTTTGAACAGCCGAAAGAAAGAAGCGGAGGAAAAAATTCGTCGCCAAGAAGAAGCGAAAGCTGTGCGGGAAGCGGGTTTAGAAAAAATGCGCCAACAAGAGAAGGCGCTTTTGTCGGAACGAGAAGCCCTGGAAGCGGCGAAAAAAGACTTAGCGGAAAAGGAAGCCCTTCTGTTAAAGAAGAATGAAGAGACTGTCGCCGGACGGAAAAAGGCGCAAGAAGCTCTCGAGTCCATCGCGCAGGGGAAGGCCGATCTGCGCATAAAAGAGGCCGAGCTGAATGAAAAGGAAAAAGCCCTTATAGAAGGCAAGGCCGCCATTGTCGCCGCGAAAAGCCAATGGGAGGAAGGGGAAGAGCAATACGCTTCCGGCGCGCGCCAACTGGCACAGAAAAAAAGAGAAGGTGCGCGAAAGCTCGATCAAGCCGCCGAGGAATTATTGCAAGGTCGCGACGACTTGGACCGTGCGCGAGCCGAGTACGAAGACAAGCGCTCCGACGCCTTAAAGGAATTGGTCGACGGGCAGAAAGATGTGGATCGGGCGAAGGAGCTGTTGACCATCCTGAAAAAGCCCGGCTACGTCATCATGCCTTTGAATGAAGAAACCCGCACCTTCGTCTTCTTGGACTACGCCGATCGAGTGGACAAGCTCTCGGCGGTATTTCCCGTATTCCTCTTTTCTATCGCCATGCTCCTCGCCTCCACGGTCATGAATCGTATGGTGGATGAGGCACGCATATGGATCGGCACGTACAAGGCTTTGGGCTATGACAACGGGGTTATCGGCCGAAAATACGTGCGCTTCGGCACCTTAGCTGCGCTGCTCGGCGGCATCCCCGGCGCGTTTTTAGGAAATTACCTTTTGAGCCGGGTAATCGCCGATGCCTATTTAAGCAGCGGCATTTTCGACCAACTGTCCATGGAACTGTACCCGGGGCACATTATTTTCGCCGTCCTCATCGGCATGGTGGCGACGGGGCTGGTGGCCTATGTCAGCGTGTGGCGAAGTTTGAAACTCAAGACCGCAGCCCTTCTCTTGCCGAAACAGCCGGCGAAAGGCACGCGAATTTTTCTGGAACGAATCAAGGGCGTTTGGAGCCGTCTGTCCTTCTTCCAAAAGGTGACGGCGAGAAATCTCTTTCGCGATAAAAAGCGTATGGTGATGACCATCGTCGGCGTTATGGGCTGTGTGGCCCTCTTAGTCTTGGGATTCGGTATTCGCACCTCTGTAGACGGATTGGTGGAAAAACAGTTCGATATTTTGAATCGATACGACCACATGGTTCTCTTCGAGCCTTTGTTGGATAAGGAAGACCACGCCGCCTACGAAAAGAAAATCGCAGGAGACAAAAACATTCGCGCCCGGGCTCGGGCCTATATGGAAAACTTGACCGTGGACGATGAAGGCTATTTAGATCAAGCGGTGACCATGATTGTTCCCGAGAGGGAAAAAGAATTGGATCAGGTCATAACCCTCCGAAATCGAAAAACCCAAAAGGCCATTCACCTGAAAGACGGCGTCGCCGTAACGGAGAAACTCGCCGCCATTAAGGGCGTGAAAGTAGGGGATACCCTCTCCGTGAAGGACGAAGACGACAAAGTCTACGACGTACCCGTCGCCGCCATTGCCGAAGGTTACGCCGGTCACAACCTGTATATGGATAGCGCCGTCTATGAAAAAATCTTTCACAAGACCTACAAGGCGAACGTGGATCTCGTAAACGCCGAAGGAAGAGACATTTCCTATTACAAGGATTTTGATTCCGTGGTGGCTCTAACGGGTACGTCGGACATTCGCCATCTAGTGGATGAAATCGCCGGCAACATTAATCTGATCGTATTCGTCATCTTGGCGGCCTCTTCCACCTTGGCCGTGGTGGTTCTTTCCACCTTGACCAATATCAACATCGAAGAACGGCGTAGAGAAATTTCCACCATTCGCGTTCTGGGCTTTTATCCGAAGGAAGTCACCCGCTACATTTACAGGGAGACGGGCGTATTAACCTCTATTGGCATTCTCTTGGGCTTTCTTGTGGGCAGGGGACTGCACCTTTTGGTGATTCGCATGGTGGTACCGGATTTCGCCATGTTGGATCCCGGTCTGGATCCGATGAACTACCTGTTGTCCGCGGCGATTACGCTGGTTCTTTCCGTCCTCTTAATGGCCTACTTCCACCGGAAATTGCAAACCATCGATATGGTGGAAGCATTGAAAAGTGTGGAGTAAACTTGACAGAAGGAAGAAGTCGTGGTAGCATAGTGGAATGTAAAAGAGGGCCTGTGCGCCCTCTTTCCTTTGCCTAAAAATATCAGGAGGTGACCGATGGAAGAAAACAGAATGGGTTACGAGCCCATACCGAAGCTTTTGATGCGCGTTTCTCTGCCTATCGCTTTGTCCATGCTCGTTCAAGCCCTTTACAACATCGTCGACAGCATTTGGGTTTCTCGCATCGGCGAGCGCGCGCTGGCGGCCGTCAGCGTGGCCTTTCCCATGCAGATGCTCATTAACGCCTTTGCCGTTGGCGTCGGCGTGGGCATGAACGCCCTTTTGAGTCGTCACTTAGGGGCGAAAAATCAGCGGGAAGCCAATCTTTGCGCTCAAAACGGCATCTTTTTAAGTGTCGTCGTCGCCCTCTTATTCGCCGTCTTGGGATCCATGGCGGCGCCGAAATTAATCGCCATGCAAACAGCCGATCCCGCCATCGTCGAAGACGGGGTGCGGTACCTAAAAATTTGCTTTATGTTCAGCATCGGCCTGTGCGGACAGATCTGCATGGAACGCCTGCTGCAGTCCACGGGACTCGCTATTTACAGTATGTATACGCAGCTTTTT
>JAEXBU010000009.1 GCA_023393815.1 Bacillota bacterium
TGGCTTCTACCGGCGGCTTTCTGAAAGAGGGAAATACGACGGTGGTGATCGGCGTTACCGAGGAGCAGTACGTGCAGTTAAAAGAAATTTTAAACCGCGTCGTCGCCCGTGGAGACAAAGACAGTGCGCACGCCGGTGCCCACGTCTTTGCCGTGGATCTGGTTAAGGGCATTCGCATTTGATGTATCCGGCCTTGGATTCGGGGCTTCACGCCTATATTTTGAAAGGATCCGGTGAGGCGGCCTTAAAGGAAACGAGAAGGATCGCCATGGGCTTTTTGTGTAGCGGAGAGGAAAAACCCTGCGGGCGATGTCCTTCCTGTCGGCTGTTTTTATCCGGGGAAGGGCGAGGCGAGAACCACCCGGATTACATGGAGATTGCGCCGTCGAAAAAGACATCTAAGGCATCCATTAAGAAGGAGCGGATGGAAGAGGTGCTGAAAGAAGCCGCCATGACCGATTACGGCGGCGGAGGCAAGGTCTTCGTCTTCGTAGACTTCGACACCGCCACCGTGGAAGGGCAAAACGCCCTCTTGAAGATCTTAGAAGAGCCGCCGACGGGTACGCGTTTTTTGCTCCTTTCCGCGGCGCCGGAAAAAATCTTGCCTACGGTGCGGTCTCGGGCGGGATTTTTGGATTTAAGGGCGCGTTCGGAGGGCGTGGATCCCGAGCGACGTCACCGCACCCTCCGTCTGTTGGAGAAAGTTTTTCATCGGCCGGAAGAAGTATTTTTGGCGCGGCACTTTTTCGACGAAGAGAAGGAGCATCTGGACGAGGTTTTCGACGCCATGCTTTCTTATTTCCGGGATTTGGCCGTGTTGTACGAGACCGAAGACGGGACTCTTGTGGAAAACAAGGATTACCGAACGCCTTTACTCGAACAGGCCGAAGAAATCGGCCCCCGGGTCTACGACATGGTGGATGCCTTGGCGCAAACTCGACGGTATATAGAAATGAATGTGAATAAAAGTTTTGCCTTTGAGTGGCTGCTTTTAACTATTGGAGGCTGCTAGTATTTTGACAGAGATGAAAGAGGTCGTGGGCGTACGTTTTAAGCGCCGAGGAAAAATTTATTACTTCGATCCGAAAGAGGCCCGGCCGAAACGGGACGAGGGCGTCATCGTGGAAACGGCTCGCGGCGTAGAATACGGCTACGTGGCCATTGAGCGAAAGACGGTGGAGGCGGACAGCATCGTAGGAGAGTTAAAACCCCTGATTCGCTGTGCGACGGAGGACGACCGCAGGCGCCATCAGGCCAATCGAAATTTGGCGCGTGAGGCCATGGTGGTGTGCGAGGAAAAGATCAGAGAGCACGGATTAAAGATGCACCTGACCGGCGCGGAATATACTTTCGATAATTCCAAGCTGCTCTTTTACTTTACCGCCGACGGGCGAGTGGACTTTCGGAGTTTGGTGAGGGATCTGGCTTCGATTTTCAGAACCCGAATCGAACTTCGGCAAATCGGCGTTCGAGATGAGGCGAAAATCGTCGGCGGTCTAGGCATTTGCGGCCGTGAATGCTGTTGTGCGTCGTTTCTCGGGGACTTTTCTCCGGTGTCCATCAATATGGCCAAGGATCAAGGGCTGTCCCTAAACCCCGAAGCCATTAGCGGCGTTTGCGGCCGCCTTTTATGTTGCCTGCGCTACGAACAGCCGGGATATGCGGAAAATCTAAAAATCTTGCCGCGAGTTGGGCGCACGGTGTATACTCCCGAAGGCAAGGGCGTGGTGGTAAGCACCGACACGCTGCAGGCTTTGGTAAAGGTAAAGATCGAAACCGACGAGGGCGCGGAAGTCGCGGTTTTTTCCGCCGGCGACGTGGAGCGCAAGCCGTGCAGCGGAAAGGGGTGCTGCCATGAACACCACGTGGAAGAAGCTGAATAAGGGCGTCTTTAATGGCGGACGACTTGTGTGGCTCGCCGCTTTTTTGGCGCTTTTTTTGCTGGATCGCTTTCCCGGATTTTACTTTCAGACCAAGATTCCCCACGCCCTTATGGCGGCGCTTTTGTGGGGAATCTATTTTTGTGCTCTTCTCGGCGCTTTGTATGTGGTGGGAAAAGTGGCCCGCCCGGTGCTCACTCCGGCGGCGACGGAAATCGCCATGGTCTTCGTTCTGGCTTACGTCGTTTGGGAAGTGATCGAGGCCACCGCCTCTCTCGGACCTGCATCGGATGGATACGCCTACGGGGCGACGGCGGGGATCGTGGCGGTTCTATGGCTCTTTGCATTGGGCATGGGGGCGCGGAAGGTGTTTCCTCCGGGGGCGGTGGGAGCCTGTCTGCTTATGGCGGGGCTTGTCTTTCTCTGCGCCCGTCCCGGACCGAAGACGCACAAAGACTTTGCCGATGCGGTAAAAGAGGTACCCGCGCGCTACCAGGTGGAGAAAATAACCTATGGGCCGAAGGAAGCCTACGACTACGGCGAAGAAAATTACGGGCGTTATATGCGTTTGCCGAAACATCAAGACCGTCTGCGGGAGTGGTTCTTCGGTTACACGCCGGAACACGTGCCTTACGAGGGGGATTTGTATTTACCGGTAGGGGCAAAAAATGTACCTTTGGTCGTCTTCGTGCATGGGAACCATAATATGATCGAAGACAATCGGGGCGGCTACGATTATTTGGGCCGCTACTTGGCGGCGCGGGGCGTGGCCTTTCAATCCGTGGAGCAGTCTTACTTAAACGCCTACTTGGGAAAGGGGCTCTCCGGCGAAAATGACGCCCGAGCCTTGAGCCTCTTGGATCATGCGGACAAGATCGTAAACGACGAGTGCTTCCGGGGGATTATCGACGCCGATCAGGTGTATTTCGCCGGGCACAGTCGCGGCGGCGAGGCGGCGGCGGTGGCGGCGTCCTTTTCAGCCCTCCCCTACAATCCGGACACGGGCGAGGCGACGAAGAGTGTAAAGGTGGCCGGCGTCTTGGCCGTAGCGCCTACGGACGGTCAGTACAAACCCGGGGATCGCCCCGTAGCCCTCAAGGTGCCCTATTTCCTCATCCAGGGAGGCTACGATCAGGACGTATCTTCCCTAGAGGGGATGGATCAGTATAAGCGCGCGAAGGCGTGGCGGGGGCAGCTCTTTGTGGATTACGCGAACCACAGCCAGTTTAACGCCAACTGGGGGCGTTTGGATAGAGAAGGACTCGAGGCCTTGGCTCTGGCCACGGGGAATATTCTTCCGAAAGGGCAACAACAGCGCTTTTTGGAAGCGGCGCTCTACGCCTTCGTCAAAGATCGCGATTTGTTTTCAGATTTTTCATCGTACGTACCGCAAGGGGGATTCGCCTTGGCTACGGAGCCCGCGCGCCACGTGCTTGCGGATTTTGAAGAAGACAGCGACACCACTACGGGCACTGCGCCGGGAGTATCCATAGATCCGACAAAGGCCTCGACGTACGAAGAGGGTGCCTTTACCCCGTCGGATCGCGGCGGAAAGAATCACGTGGCGAAGTTCTTCGGAACCGTCATTCTCGAAACGGGAGAAGGGCGAGACGGAGATTTCGCCATGGATGTGGCTGCCGAGCGGGGGCGGGCCGATGTGAAGGTGCGTCTCACCGATGCCTCGGGCACGTCCGCGACTTTTTCCCCCGACAAAGATGCCCTCCACGCCGCCCTTCAGACGGGGCTTTTAAAGTGGCAGTATCCGGCGAGAAAGTGGGAATATAAGCGCGCCCTGGAGACGATCCGCTTCACGAGAGAGGATATGGCCGCAGCGAATTCGAAATTTTCCATAAAAAATTTGCGGCGTGTGGAAATCACGGCGAACGGGCAGGTGGAAGTCGACAATATTCGTCTGGAAGACGTTGATTAAAACAAAATCCCTCGGGTATAAAAAGAAGGAACAGAGTTCGGGGGGTTACGTTCATGCACGATACACTTTTAATAAAAACAATCACAAGGGAAAGCACCGGTTTTCGGAACATTTTTTTTCAAATCGGCGATATGGATGCGCACACTGGCGAGCTGATGGACCTTTTAAATCGGCCCGAAAGTCCCTATGCCGGTCGTTGCCTGTTTCGCTATAACGGCATTCGCTTGCGATTGGAAGTCGAAGAGATCCCTACTGTCCTGGCGCTCCTAGTAAAAAAGGGCGTGCCGGTGTATGGCGTCTATGAACCGTATTTCTAATTACTGAGATTAGGAGGAATACTATGTCTAACAAATTAACCGAAAAGCTAAACGAACAATTCAATTTTGAAATGGAATCGGCCTATATTTACATGGCTATGGCCAACTACATGGACGCTCAAGGGATGCCCGGATTCGACCATTTCTTCGTAAAACAGGCAAAAGAAGAATTGGAACACGCCGAAGCCTTCTACGACTTCCTTCACGCCACGGGTCATACCCCGGAATACGAAGCCATTCCGAAGCCGGAAAAAGAATTCGGAAACTTTACCGATACCTTCCGCGCCGCTTACGAACACGAACAAGAAGTTACGCGTCGCATTAAGGAAATTTACAAGGAAGCGATCGAAGTCGGCTGCCTCGACACCCAACAATTCCTGAATAAATTTATCGAAGAACAACGGGAAGAAGAAGATACTTTCCGCAGCATTGTGGAACGTTTGGAACGCATTAACGAATCGTGGAACGGGCTGTATATCTTCGACCGGGAATTGGCACAACGCTAAAGGTTTTCTATCCCTCACCGAAAGGCGGGGGATTTTTTTATCCCCTTTGCGGGATCTCGTAGAGAGTGATTTTGTCTTACGCGGAACAATCCGTCCGTTTCAAGGAGGGGACATGGGCTATTTACAACAGCGAATCGAAGAGGAGGGGGTTATCTATCCGGGCAATGTACTGAAGATCGATTCCTTCCTCAACCATCAAATCGATCCGAAGGTAATGAAAGAGATCGAGAGGGAGTTTTACGATTATTTTAAGAACCGAAAGGTGACCAAGGTGCTCACCGTCGAAGCGTCGGGAATTGCGCCGGCCATCATGGTGGCGGCCCGTTTCGACGTGCCCATGCTCTTTGCAAAAAAGGCGCGCCCCGCCACTTTGAATCGAGAGGACGCCTACACGGCGGAGGTATTTTCCTATACGAAGCAAACCGTATCCGAGGTAATGGTGCCGAAGGCGTATTTGTCACCAAAGGACTCGGTTTTGATTATCGACGACTTTCTCGCCAACGGGGAAGCGGCGATGGGACTTGTGAACATCGTCGAGCAGGCCCGGGCCGAAGTGGCGGGCGTGGGAATTTGTGTGGAAAAATCCTTTCAACCGGGCAGGGCGCGCTTGGAAGAGGAGGGACTGGACGTGTACTCCATCGTACGAATCGCGGGCATCGACTCGAATAGGCAACGCATCACCTTTAAAGACGGGCATTAAAAGAGCGGCCAAGATATAGGCCGCCTTTAGCGTGGAGGTCGAACGGTCTAGAAGACGTCTTTGTGTACTTTCGAGGAAATGTCGAAGTACTTTCTGGCGGGGACGCGTTCGTCGGCGACGCCGAAGGGAATCAGACACAAAATACCGTAGTTTTCGGGAATGTGGAAGAGTTCCTTTACGATTTTTTCGGAATCCTCGCCATGGGCGTCGGTTTGTTCGCGAATATTGATCCAGCTGGAAGCGTAGCCTTCGGCGTGGAGCAGGAGTCCCAAGTAAGCGGAAGTGATGGTGGCTTCTTCAATCCAGGTCGGCTCTTCCGTGTCATTGGCCATGACCACGATAATTTGTGGTGCCTCTCCCAAATACTTAGTGCCGTAGCGTTTTAAGCTCGCCAGAGCCTTTTTCTTTTCGGGGTCTTCCACTACGAGAAATTCCACCGGGTGGGTATTGCCCTTACTCGGGCCCATAGACGCGTAGGTCAGAAGATCCAAAAGGGCTTCTTCGTCCATTTTTTCATTCGCCTTGTACTTGCGAATGGAGCGTCTTTTTTTTACCATTTCTCTAAAATCCATAAATTCCTCCTCTATCCGCGAAAACCGCCGCGGAATTTTTTTCATCTCTCTTTTACGTATACCCAATAAATATCTTTGTAAAGGTTTCACGAGAAGTTCAAAAACAATGGGTATAGTCATAACGAACACAAGGAATTCATCTGCGTTAGAAAGGAACAAAATGGAACCGAATAGATCGTACAATGAAGACAATCGGCCGGTAAGTTATACTTATGGCAGAAAGAAAAAGCGGGGCGCGGCCCTCATTGTGTGGGCACTGATTTTTTCGTTCATCGGCAGTTTGGTAGGGAGCCTATTCACTTATAAATACATGGATAAACGAACGGAAGCGAAGGCACCGGTTGCAAGCGTTCAAGCATCGACGGATAAGACGAGAAAGCACGAAGCGGGCGTAGTGGAAAGCGTAGCGAAAAACGCCATGCCGTCGGTAGTAGGGATCACCACCTCTACGACGAAGAACACTTTAATGGGACCTATGGCCGTGCAGGGAAGCGGAAGCGGATTTGTTATTTCCGAAGACGGTTATATTCTTTCCAACGCCCACGTGGTGGGAGATAAGGGAAACAAGGTTAAGGTACTCTTAAACGATCAAACGGAGGCGGAGGGCAAAGTGGTCTGGTCCGATTCTACGTTGGATTTGGGGCTGGTAAAGATTGAAAAGAAAGGTCTTACGCCCCTTCCCATGGGTGACAGCGACGGCATCAATATTGGGGAGACGGCCGTGGCCATCGGCAATCCCCTGGGTTTGGACTTTCAACGTTCCGTCACCTCCGGGGTCATCTCCGGCTTAAATCGAAACATCGGCGAAGTACAGGGCAATTATATGGATGGTTTGATTCAAACGGACGCCTCCATTAACGCGGGCAACTCCGGCGGGCCCCTTTTGAATAGCGAAGGCCAGGTCATCGGCATTAACTCCGTAAAGATTTCCTCGGCGGAAGGGCTGGGCTTTTCCATTCCCATCAACACGGCGAAACCCATTGTGGAACAGGTCATGAAGACGGGTGACTTTAAATCCGTAGCCCTGGGCATGAGCGGATATACCGTCAGCGCGGTGGAACGGAGTGGCTACGATTTAGGCACCGACGGCAAAGGCGTCCTCGTCGGCGGCGTGGAAGCGTCCTCCCCCGCAGCGACGGCCGGCTTGCAGGTCAACGACATTATTTTGAAGATGGGCGATGCGGATATTGAAAGCATGAGCCAACTGCGCCGAGAACTGTACAAGTACAAGACCGGCGATACGGTAGAGGTCACCGTCTCCAGAAACGGAAAGAAGGAGCAACTGAAGTTGACCTTTACGAATTACCAAGTCCCCGTCGTAGAGAAAGAAGGGGAAAGAGGCTTGGGCGGATGGATCCCAAGTTTCGGAAACTAGGAAAAAGACCTCGTTTTGACGAGGTCTTTTTTTTTGTAGGGAGGATGGAGGTACGGTCGCTTTCCTCTTTTTCCGTTATTGATTATAATAAAGAGCAGGAGGAAGT
>JAEXBU010000016.1 GCA_023393815.1 Bacillota bacterium
AAATCATACTTCTTGTCGTCGGAAACGTAGTAATCGACAAATTCCAGTATTAAATTTCCCGCAAAGTCTTCGATCGGCGAAATATCTCGAAACACTTCCCTAAGCCCTTCGTCGATGAGCCACTGAAACGAATTGGTTTGAACCCCCAATAGATTCGGTATTTCCAACACATCGTCGATTCTGGAATAACTCATTCTCTCCCGTTTGCCGTATTGAACAGGATGTACCATCTAAATTCCTCACCCCTTACAGTTCCTTCGAAA
The DNA here is from genome assembly GCA_023393815.1 of Bacillota bacterium. Lineage (GTDB taxonomy): Bacteria > Bacillota > Clostridia > Tissierellales > Peptoniphilaceae > Aedoeadaptatus. The sequence continues at coordinate 264 of JAEXBU010000016.1, forward strand.
AACAAAAAATGTATGTGTAAGAATACCCTCAAACATGAACCGTAAATAACTTACATATACATCCTCTTCCGTAGCTGCGTCCGTCTTTTCCATATTGTTTTTATTATTATGCAATTTATTATATTAACACGAACCGTTTTAATTTACAAGGTTCTATTTCCCTTTCCCGATTAAAACTTTTCCGTCCACAGGGACGTAACGGCTCTTCGCGCAGAGAACACGCTTCACTTCCCGTCCATTTTGAGAATACACCGCGTAGGTATTGTACACGGATCCGTCAACTTTCTTTTGCAGAACCTTCACTTCTCCCCCCGGCAGTTCCGACGTGTAGGATTCGCTGTCGGATGCCGCAAGGTTTTTGACTTTTTCCGTTACCAGGTCGATGGCATACGGCTTTTCTCCCTTTGCCCCGTAAATGGTACAGCGCAGCTTTCCCTCCTCTCCCACGGTTTCGATGTACACGGGCTTCGTGTAGGGATTGGAAAAAATAAAATCCTTGTACCCGTCGCTGACGGCGCAGTCCAACCCCTCTTGCGCATAAGGTACAGGCTTCGAATGGTTGAACTTCGTAATCACCTCAAGCCCCGCGCGGGCGACCGCATTGTACATGGTCGTGGACACTTGGCAAACACCCCCGCCCGTACCTTCCGTTTCCACACCGTTGGATACGGTTTTTCCTTCGACAAAACCATGGTCTTCAGTAATGCCGCCAATGGTCGATAGAAAGGACAGCTTTTCTCCCGGCACCAAGACGATACGGCGAAAATATTTGGCCCCGTTTTCCACATTGACGGCCCGGTTTTTATCCGCCACATCGTATTCCGTGACCGCTTCGGCCAACTTTCCGTCGATCCCCGCAAGAGCCTGCGCCTCGATGGCAGGCTCGACGATTCTCGTCTCGATTTCCACCGTTTCATCGGACAGGCGGGACAGATCTTTCTTCGCCCGTTCCACATCGGGCACTTCCCCTTTGCTGCCCGGTCGAATCACCGCACGGTCGCCTTCCATGGCCACGGTCGCCGGCTTTGCCGTGGCGTAGAGAACACCGTCCAAATTTCGAAGGCGACGATTTAAGATCGCCTGATCTACCTTTAAAGGCGTATCGACCGCATCGCCCTTAAAAAGCTGAGCCACGCGTCCGAACAGATGACGTTCGCGGCTCTCCTTCAGCGCGTCCTTCGCTGCTTGTTCCACGGGCATACTCAGCCCCAGCTGTGCCGTCGTCAACGTCGCGGATTTTTTCTTATGGGTGAGGCGCACGGAACGAGACGCAAAATCCGCACGACGCTTTTCCAATTTTCTCTCGGCACCGCGTACCGTGAGAAAACCCAGTTTATAACCGCAATAATCGGTCCCCGGACTAATGATGCCCAAAGTAGGCAATACGCTGATAGCGATAAAACAAACCACGGCGGCGAATCCTGCGATCGTCGCTACGCGCTTTCTCTTCTTCCACTTTAAGCGGCGCCGCTTTTTATGGCGAAAATGTAAGTACGTATCTGAGATCACGACTCGACACTCCTATAATAACAACAGAGATCCTTTAGATTACACGAATCGCAAAGCGGCCGTTGCGCCTTGCATAATCTGCGCCCCAAAAAAATCAACAAGTGATGGCCTTTGCTCCAATGTTCTTTGGGCCAAATAGCCATTAACTGCTTTTCCGTACCGTCCACATTTTTGCTGTCCGCAAGTCCTAAACGATTGGACACGCGAAAGACGTGGGTATCCACGGCAATCGCGGGAATGCCCAGCACATTGGATGCCACCACATTGGCGGTCTTGCGGCCGACGCCTGCAAGCGTCATAAGGCCCTCGATGGTGGGAGGAATCTCGCCACCCCAAGTGTCCAGAATCTCCTCGGAGGCCGCCAAAATATTCTTCGCCTTGTTTCGGTAAACGCCGCAACTTTTTATATATCCTTCCAACTCCTCTTGGGAGAGGGTCACCATCTTCTCCGGCGTATTGTATTTTTCAAAAAGCACGTCGGTGACTTTATTGACCCGCACGTCCGTACACTGCGCCGAAAGAATCGTCGCGATTAAAAGTTCGTAGGGCGTGGAATAGTTCAGCTCCGCCCGAGCATCCGGAAACATTTCCTCCAGTCGTTCATAAACGATCGATGCTTCTTGTTTTGTTAAAGGCATACTTACCTCTTTCTTTCATTAAAATAGCGGCGAATGACGCGGGCATTTTTTACCCACTGCCGTTTCCCCCGCCACGATCCGCTCAAACGGCCGTAGCGTTTTTTAAAGCTGCGATTGCTCTGCTCTTCAATGCCGTCGAGGAAGATGTGCTCCACGGGATCGTCCGAGCGATACACCACGTCGATCTCCCGGTTCTTTGGACAAACCATCTGGCACACGTCACAACCGTAGAGCCAATCCGCCATCACCGCCCGCTCCCCGTCGGTTAACTCCTCTCGCTTTTGCGTGATCCACGAACGGCAGCGATGGGGATGCAAGACGCCATTGCTGTCGATGGCCCTTCCCGGACAGGCATCCACACAAGCAGTACAAGATCCGCAGCTTCCCTTGGGCTCGCCCGAAATTCCGCCCTCTAAATTGGTGAGCAAAAGGCCGATGGCTACGTAGCTTCCCAAACGATCGTGGATAAAGCTGCCGTTTCGGCCGATGAACCCTTTTCCCGTCATGGCGGCAAAGCCCCGCTCGTACAAAGGCCCCGTGTCCACTTGCCGATGCCACTGTACATGGGGGTAGGCACCTTGTAAATACATCTCCAGCGCCTCCATTTTTTCGTTGAGCAAAATGTGGTAATCCACATCCCGAGAAAAACTCGCCAGACGACCATAGCCTTCCATTGCCGCCGGCTCCTCTTCGGAAAAAGGTACTTGTTCGAAGGCGACAAAGACGGATGCGACCGAAGGCAACAGTCGCGCAGGATCCATGCGAGACGCCATGTCCTCCGGCTCGATGGGGAGCATCTCTCCCGCCGCTTTTCGCGCCGCGAAAATAGAGGCCATGGCGCCGAGCTTTTTTGCCGGCACCCACGCCAAATCGTGAAAATGCAATAACTCTTTGATGTGCTCTACTTCCATCCCAAGTCCTTTCCGTTGTTGTATAATAATACTATCACACTCTGACAAAGGAGATGCTATGATTCAGCTGAAGATTTTTGAAAAAATCAAGCCCTTTTTTACGCGGACGCATCCCGGCAAGCGCGACGTGGACCGCACTTTACTTTTTGTGGTCTTGGCCATTATCCTGATGGGGTTTTTGGCCTTGTCCTCGGCAACCTTATCCTACGGCAATCGGCCCTTCCTAATGAAACAGGGCATCGCGACTCTATTGGGTGCGGCCATTGCCGCCGTCTTAATGTTGGTGGACTACCGTATTTGGAAGACTTATTACCCCCTGCTCTATATCCTTAGTGTCGTTCTCTTGACAGCGACCCTGCTCTTCGGCCACGGAGACACTACCTGGGGATCGAAAAGTTGGCTCGCCATCGGCCCGGTGAATTTTCAGCCGGCAGAATTCGTCAAAATTTTTCTCGTCATATGCTTTGCCTTTTACCTGGACAAACACGGCGAAAAAATCAACGAACCCAAGGAGCTTTTAAAAGCCTTGGCCTTCGCCGGTTTCCCCGTAGGGCTCATTATGCTCCAGCCGGATTTCGGAACGGCCATGGTCTTTCTGTTTTTCATCGCCGTTATGCTTTTTTTCTCCGGGCTGGATTGGAAATATATTTTCGGTGCCCTCGGCGCCGGATTCCTCGCTCTGCCGATCGTTTACGCCCGACTGGACGATTACCAAAAAGACCGGATTCTAAACTTTCTAAAACCCGGAGCCAACACTTCCGGCAGTGGCTATCAGGCCTACGAAGGTCGCATCGCCATCGGCGACGGCCGCCTGTTCGGACGCGGCCTGTACAAGGGGCCCCAAACGCAATTTAATTTTATCCCGACGAAAGAAACGGACTTTATCTTTCCCGTCCTCGTAGAAGAAATGGGCTTTCTCGGCGGCGCTCTGCTCCTCGGGCTCTACGGCCTTATGTTCTACCGACTCCTGTCTCTCGCAAAGCTCGCCAAAGACAAAGGCGGCGAACTGATGATCTTCGGATTCTTAAGCATTCTCTTTATTCACATCTGGGAAAACATGGGCATGACCTTGGGGCTTATGCCCGTCACCGGAATCCCTCTTCCCTTCATCAGCTACGGAGGCACCTTCCAAATGGTCAACTTGGCCATGATCGGTCTCTGCCTAAGCGTTCGCTACCATCGCTCGGAACGTCGCGAGATAGATTTTATGCCCGACTTTCTCTCCTCTATAAGCGATCGCATCAGTGATTTTCAAGAGCGCCAGTGGAACAAAGAACGTTTGAAACGATGGAAACGCTAAGAACCGGCAAGATCGGTTCTTTTTTCATAGAATAGGGAGTCTTTATTGAAATTTTCATTGTGTTATAATAGGCATGCTTACTTTACCGTTCGGTAAGAAAGGATAGTTCAATGACTCATTACGAAATTCTAATAGATAGCTCCCTCAACGTCCATACATCCTTTGTCGACGCCTGTTCCTACGCCATGATCCCCATGACCGTAGCCATAGGTGACAGGGATTTTTCCATTGGACGGAACACCCCTTTGGAAACCGTTCACGATTTTTATCGCCGCATCCAAACCGAGACGGCGAGCACCTCGCAAATTCCCCAGTCTATGTACGAAGCCTACTTTCAACCGGCGCTGGGATCCGGTGCGGACGTTTTGTATTTAAGTCTGTCTTCCGGCATCTCCGCCACCTACCATCAAGCCCTCTTAGCGAAAAAAGATCTGGAAAATGCCTTCCCTGGCCGGTCCGTCCACTGCGTGAACACGAGAAGTTGCGGTCCCGCCGGCTCGTTTCTCGTGAAACGCGCGGTGGAAAATAGGGAAAAAGGTATGACCGCCGAGGAAAATAAAAAGGATCTGGAAAACTTTCGAAGACGAGTCGTCTTCACGGGACTAATCACGCAACTGGATCACATTAAGCGCAGCGGCCGCCTTTCCGGGGGCATGGCTTTGGTGGGAAATGCCCTGCACATTAAACCGATCCTGCTCATGGAAGAAAACGGCGATCTGGTTCTCTGCGACAAAGCCCGAGGCATAAAGCAAGCGACAAAACGCTTAATCCAAACGCTGGAGGAAAAGATGGACGTGGAGGAAACCACGATTTTTCTCTCCCATGGCGACGACGAGGATTTAGCTCTCTCGGCCAAGGAACAGATTCTTGAAAAAACCGACGCCTCCGACGTCTTCATCGACTATTTAACCCCGGTGGTCAGTGCCCACATCGGTCAAGGTGCTCTCGGTATGAGCTTTATTCAGAAAATCGCCGACTAAATTCATGAAAACGTGGAAATACAGCGGCGTTTCAGGTATAATGTATTGTTGATTAAACAAAGGAGGAAACGAATGAACACCATTAAATTAAATTTAGAAAAGCGCGACAACCTGGGCACGTCCGGCGCCAAGAAGCTCAGAACCGAAGGTTTGATCCCCGGTATTTTCTACGCGAAAGGCGAAGAACCTGTCGCCGTCTGTGCAAAGGCGAACGAATTACAAAAAGTCGTCGACGAAGCCGGCACGTCCGCATTGGTCGATGTCTCCATCGACGGGGAAGACCACAAAATCCTGTTTAAGGAAATTCAACAACACCCCTTCAAAAACCAATTGCTTCACTTCGACGCCTATGGCGTAAACTTGAAGGAAAAAATCAAGTTATCCATCCCCGTCGTCTTGGAAGGCCGCGACGAAATTCGCGTACAACCGTCCGTCTTGTTGCAATTGTTGGAAGAAGTGGAAGTCGAATGTTTGCCGACCCACCTTCCCTCCGAAGGTGTGGCTAACGTAGCCGATATGCAAATTGGCGATACCTTAACCGTCGCCGATTTGGACGTCGCATCCATCGCCGACATCGAAGTCTTGACAGACTTGGAAGAAGCCGTATGCTCCCTACAAGAACCCCGTGAAGAAGAAATCGTCGAAGACGAAGACGGCGCCGATGCCGCCGACGTTCCCACGGTGGGTGAAACAGAAAAAAACGAAGAAGAATAATCGCCCGATCGGCGGAAAAGACCGGACACACACCGGTCTTTTTTTATTGCCGCCATAGGTCACTCCAGCGAATAAAAAAAGATGCCGACCGAATCCTCTCTCGGGCGACATCTTTTCCCATCAATTGCTCAATTCCTGTTCTATCGGCACGTCTTTTTCAAAATTCCACGTACCCTTCGGCTCAGCGTAACGAACGAAAATAGAAACCAAAGCAAAGATCGCGAGAAGGGCTTGATACCAGAGGAAGGGAATAATCTCTACCGGCGCGACGGCAGCCGCCCCCAATTCCTTCGTCAAACCCGCAGCGATTAAAATCTGTGCGCCGTAGGGAATGATGCCCTGCATCACACAGGAGAAAACATCCAATAGGGACGCCGAACGTCTCGGATCCACCTGAAAGTCCTTGGAAATTTCCTTTGCCACAGGCCCGTCGATAATAATGGCGACCGTATTGTTGGCTGTTGCCGCATCGGTAACCAAAGTCAATAGGGCGATCGACATTTCCGCCGACTTCACGTCTTTGGCAAAACCGCGAATCTTTTTGACCAGCCACTCGATGCCTCCGTTTTGCGACACCATATAAGACAGGCCGCCGGTCAACATGGACAAGAGGAAGATCTCGAACATACCGCTGAAACCTTCAAAAATTGTTTGGGCGAAAGTCATCATAGTGAGCCCACCGGTGGCGATGCCGATAATCCCAGAAAGAAGGATCCCGCTGGTTAACACCAAAAATACATTCATTCCGGCAAGAGCCGAAATCAATACGAACAAATAGGGAATGATTAAAACGAAGCGATAATGTAAATCGTCCAAGGCAACATTTCCCTCGGGCTTTCCTGCAAAGAGAAGGATCACAAAAGTAATAATCGCCGCCGGCAAGGCAATCTTTATATTTGTCCGAAACTTATCCTTCATGCCCACATGTTGTGTCCGTGTAGCGGCAATGGTGGTATCGGAAATAACGGACAGATTGTCTCCGAACATCGCGCCGCCTACCAAGGCGCCGAGTACCAACGCCAGAGGCAAACTTCCCTTTTGTGCCACGCCCACGGCAATGGGGCCGACCGCCGAAATCGTTCCCACCGACGTCCCCGTAGAAATGGAAATAAAGCAGCTGATGAGAAATATGCCCGAAGTAACGTATTCCACGGGAATCATGGACAGGGCAAAATTGACGACGGAATCCACTCCCCCGGAAGTCTTGGACACCGCGGCGAAGGCGCCGGCTAATATATAAATTAGGCACATAATGATGATGTTCTCGTCGCCGCATCCACGGACGAAGGCATTAAACTTTTCGTCAATGGATCCTTTAAACATCACAAAGGCTAAAATAATGGCGGGCAGAATGCACACCGGCGCCGCCACTTGATAAAAGGCCATTTCCACGCCCATGGCATTTAAAATCATCCCCGTAGCCAAGTACACCAGCACGAAAAGAAGAAAAGGCAACAGCGCCGCGCCGTTGGCTTTCGGTTTCAATCTTCCATCTTCCATAATTGCCTCCCCGCATATCTACTAAAACGACGACTGCATTCGCCCCGTACCTTCAGAATGAAAACATTTTTTCACTAAGTCATTATAGTGTTTCCGCTCACCTTTGTAAAGATTCTTTAACTATCCTGCTTCACCCAATAAAAAACCCCCGCACATTTTAAGGGCGCGGGAGATTGATCAGTCGTGTAAAAGACGGGAGACGCGCTTGTAAAGCGCCAAGGTGGCCGCCGATACGACCATCCCTTTTACCAGATTAAAGGGCACAATACAGTACACCATCAAATCCCAAAGCGATTGCACCCGCGGCGTCACGGCCCGGCCCATCTGTACGATGGCCTCCATAGGCATTATCTTTCCGTAGAGAGGAAAAACCACAAAATAATTGCTCACCGTCGCCACGGCCGTCATACCCAAGACGCCGATCAACAAACCAACGACCGCGCCCATATAATTTTTGTGGCGACTGTAAAAGATTGCCGAAAGGCCTACAAAGAGGGCACCGACGATAAAATTCGACAACTCACCCACGCCGCCGGTGGTGGTTCCCCGAACGAAAAAGGTCAGGATACACTTGACCAATTCGATGGTGACTCCCGCCACCGGACCCATGGCAAAGCCGCCGATCAAGGCCGGCGTATCGGACAGATCGATTTTTATGAAAGGCGGCGCGATAAAGGCCAAGGGAAACTCCACGTACATAAGCAAAAAAGCGATGACGGATAAGAGGGACAGACGCGTTAAATTTCTGGTCGAATACCGCGTCTTCGCCCGTTGGATTTGATTCATGATTCCTCCTTCATCGGGCACAAAAAAAGCCCGCGTCTCCGGGCATCAAAACATGAAAAAAAATATCTTCTTTCATCCGGACTGTCACCGTCGGTATTGGAATTGCACCAATTCAGTCTTTCGACGCGTGGACTTTACCACCGATGAGGAATTTCACCTCGCCCTGAAGATTCTTATTCTTTAGTACGTGTTTATTATACCACGTTCATAGATAAATGAAAGGCTTTTTCAAAAAATAGATGCAACAAAAAAAGCCCCGAAGGGCTCTTTTGTGATTTCGAAAACAGTGGCTATTTACCGACGATCATATCGGAAAGACGTAAGGGTTCGATGTATTCGCCCTCTTTAAAGACGCGCATATTTCCGCCGGAGACTTCGTCGATTAAGACGACTTCGTCGCTACCTTCCAAGCGGCCGAATTCCAACTTAATGTCGTACATTTCGAGACCGCGCGCTTTTAAGTCGTCGTAGATGACTTGGGCGATGGAGCGGGTCAGTTCCTTAATGCGGTCGTATTCCCCTTCTTTCAGGATGCCCAAAAGAACCAAGGCGTCTTCATTGATGAGGGGGTCTTGGCGTTCATCGTCTTTTAAGGTAAATTCGACGTAGCGGTTTAAATCGTCTCCGTCTTCGACGTATTTACCGTAACGACGGATAAAGCTGCCGGTAGCCTTAAAGCGACAGATGACTTCCAAACCTTGACCGAACACTTTGGCCGGTTTCACTTCCATCAGACGATTGTCCACGTCGGCGGAAATGTAGTGCGTAGGGATATTTTCCGCTTCAAACTTTTCAAAAAAGTACTTGCTCATGGCGATGCAAGCGCGGCCGGAACCTTCGATCGAAAGACCTACTTGGTTTTCACCCGGATCAAAGACGCCGTCCTTGCCCGTTACGTCGTCTTTAAAGAAAAAGTAAGTCTTTCCATCTTCTTGTAGAATCTTCTTCGTCTTTCCTTCGTAAATAGTTTTCAAAATACCCTCCTGTCATACACTCAAATCGTACAACTTATTTTACTACAAATGAAAGCAGGAAAACAGAGCTCGTGCAACTTTTTTCCCGACTTTTCACAATAAATTTTGCCCAATGAAAAAGCGCCCGCAGGCGCTTTGGTTTAAATGGCGTGTTTATTGGAATTATAAATGACTACCGGCATACCTTTAAAGGCATTCTTGTAGAACGTCGGCGTCTTCGACGGCGGCGTATTCACACAGCCGTGGCTTCCGCCTCCACGGTAGATGCCCCCGCCGTAGCTGCCTCGCCAGTTGGAATCGTGAATGCCGCAGCCCGACCAGTTAAAGGGCATCCAGTACTTGACGAAACTCTTCCATGTATCCCCCGTCAAGTAGCGGTTGCGTTCCATCATCCAAATTTCTTGCGTTCCCGTAGGCGTGCTGTTTCCGGTGTAGGGATTTCCCGTAACGACGGGGGTGTCGATCACCAAATTCCCGTCTTTATAGAGCCACATATGTTGTCTCGCAATGTCGATTTCGATATAGCTGTTGCCGAGGTCATTGACATTGCGGCTCATCGCTCTTCGCTTGTAGATCGGCTCCATGGTTTGTACTTTTTTATCTTTCATGGCCGTGATCAGCTGTTCGCGAGTCTTCGGCTGATCAATTTGCCACCCGTAAATTCCCCCCGTTACGCGCATCATGGCACCGCCGGTGGCTTGAAAGTCCCGACTTCCTTTAAACGTATCGTACTTTTTCCCCAACTCCGCCACATAGGTCTTTACCTTTTCTTCGTCCGGTTCCAAACTGCCGTCGACGGACGACTTGTAAAGAGCAATCAAGTTTTCTCCGGCGAGCACTTCTTCCCGATCGGAAAAATTATAGGTGAGCTTATACTCTTCGATGGCATTTAAGCTGGCCACGTGCTTTTCCATATGATCCCGATCTTCCACCGGCACGGGCTTCAAGTATAGATCCGCCTTCTTCGCATCCAAGGTCTTATCCTGTTTATGCAGAGACTTCAACACGACTCCTTTCAGTTTAGGCCCGTCCAGGCGGGTTCCCTCTTTGGCATCGGCGATCACATAGCCCTTGCCCTCTTCATAAACGATCCTCTCCGGAATGGGATCGACAATGTCTTCGTCCGTGACCATGCGCATCGTGGCCAGGGCATTCTCCAGCTTTTCGTCGTCGTAAGAAATGGACGTCTGTACCTTATAATCTTTTTTCATAAAGGCGTACACGGGCCACGCCCAAGGACTGTATTCTTTCATTTGAAAATCGGGCATGGTTTCTTTGTAGCCAATGTCCGATGCCTTAATCGTGTCGATCTTGTCGTCCTTGCCGACGATCTGTAAGGCATACTCTTTCCAGGATGCCTTAAAATGATCCCTTAAATTGGCCTTGAATTGAAGGGATATATCGGCCCCGTTGACCGACGTATTCGGCATATACACTTGTGTAAAGGCCACAGCGCCCAGTAAATAGATCGCGAGCAACACACCGATGAGGATGGCCGCGATTTTTCCCATTCGATTACTCAAATTATTTCTCCTTTTCTAGTTGCTTGTTCTATTAGTGTATCACAAATTATTCTCGGTTCAAGGTGATTTTTTCCTTTCTCTTCATGGAAATGTAGTGTAATCTAACTATAGTAATGTTTTAAGAAACGAGGACAAACCTATGGATAAAAACCCCCGAACCATCCAGTCCCTGGCCCGGGCTTTCGCTATTTTAGACTGCTTCGACGCCGTGCATCCGAAACTGAGTTTATCGGAAATTTCGAAATTAGTGCAATTAAACGTCAACACTACCCGCGGCCTGGTAAACACGTTGGTGCACTTTCAATATTTAAGCCGCGACGAGGCAAAAAATGACTACCATTTGGGCCTCGCTTTTATTCCAAAAGCCAATTTGGTGGAAGACCAGTATCTATTCCACGTAAAAAATAAAATTCAACCGATGCTTCGGATTTGGGCCAACGGATTCGAGCTCAGCGCCCGCTTAAATATGGTGGAAGACGGCCAGCTTCTCACGATATTTACCGAAGTGCCGGACAACACCCGCTACTTAATTATGACCCGCTCCCGTACGCCCTTTCCCTTACACGCTACGGCGTCGGGAAAGGCCTACTTGGCCAGCTTGCCTCAAACCGTCATGGACCATTACATTGCCGACACGCGCCTGATCGCCTACACCGACAAAACCATTACCGACGCAGCCGTCTTAAAAGAGGAAATGGAGACTACCCGCAAGCGCGGCTACGCTCTGGAAATCGGTGAGATTAACGACGGCATCGGCTCCATCGCCATGCCCCTCTTCGACAAGCGAAAAGACTGTATCGGCACCATCTCCCTTTCCGGTGCCAACGAACAAATTTTAGAAAAAGAACGCCAGGCCTACGCCACGGTCCACCTGTTTTTAGACGAACTGAATCCCATTTGGTAAAGAAAAGCCCTTGTCCCGGAAAAAGGAGACAGGGGTTTTTTCGTCTCTGCGTCGACGGGCACTTTTTTTCGAATCCCGCACCTTATTCCCTTTTTCCACAAAAAAAGAGGCCGAAGCCCCTTCTTTTTCGCAAGTTACATGGCCAAGTACGCCATAAGGGCGTAATTGATTAGGAATAAAATCGTGGATCCGATTAAAATCGGGTGCAGCTCTTTCGCCTTCCCCTTTAAAATCATAACGACACAGTAAAAGACAAAACCGGCGGCGATGCCATTACTGATGGAGTAACTCAGCCCCATAAAGACGGAGGCGAAGAAGGCCGGAACGGCACATTCCAAATCGGTCCATTCGATTTCCGCAAAACTTGCGCACATCATAATCCCGACGATGATTAAAACCGGCGCCGTAGCCTGTGCCGGCACGATGCCCGCTACCGGCGCAATGACGATGGCCAGCAAAAATAAAAGAGCCGTTACCGTAGAAGTGAGTCCCGTTCGCCCGCCGGCACCGATGCCTGCGGCGCTTTCCACAAAGGTAGTGGTGTTGCTAGTGCCGATAAACGCGCCGATGACCGTTCCTATGGAGTCGGCGAAAAGAGCCTTGTCCAACTTGGACTTAAAGCCGGAGCTGGACTGCATATTGCGAATATCTTCTTCACTAAAGATCCCCGATCGGCGACCCGTACCGATAAAGGTACCTAACGTATCGAAAGTGTCGCTTAGAGAGAAGGCGAAGATGGTCATGAGGACCAAGGGGATGCGCGCCGGATCGGCGAAGAGCCCCAGAAGCCCTTCTTTTCCAAGTGCCACGCCGAAGACCGTGGACAAATCCGCGAAGGAACTGGCTACGGAGGAGCTTTCCGAAAGCTTCGACAAATCTACCACGCCCATGGGAATGCCGATAAGGGTCGTGGCGAGAATGCTGATGAGGATCGCGCCCTTTACATTTTTTACGACGAGAACCACCGTAATAATGAGGCCGATAATGGCGAGAAGCACGCCGGCATCGTTAAAATTTACCAAGGCGGGTACGGCCGCGGAAGAACCGACGATGGTTCCGCCATCCAAGGCTTGGTAGGTACCCGGATCCAAAGTGAAATTCAACAGGCCGCTATTTTTTATGCCGATGTAGCCGATAAATACGCCGATCCCGCCGCTGATGGCGTGCTGCAAGGACTCGGGAATGGACGAAATAATCATTTTACGGATCTTCGTTACCGTAATCAATACGTTGATCACGCCGCATAAAAATACCATGCCCAAAGCTTCTTTCCAGCTGAAACCTAGACCGAAGACGACGGTGTAGGTGAAAAAGGCATTTAACCCCATGCCCGGGGCCAAGGCGTAGGGCACGTTGGCGAACAGACCCATGACCAAAGTCGCGACCACCGAAGCGATAATCGTCGCCAAAAATACGGCGCCCCAGGGAATGCCCGTCTGAGATAGAATCGCCGGATTGACGAAAATAATGTAGCTCATGGCAAAGAACGTAGTCATGCCGGCTAAAATTTCCGTGGACACGTCGGTGTGATTCTCTTTCAACTTAAAGAATGACTCCATAGATTTCCTCCTTATCAATAATACCTAGATAGTATAACACGAAAGTTCTTAGGCGAACACTTGCTGAATTAAAAACATATACACCGCCGTACCGGCGATAATGGAGGCGATGGACTTTCTCTTCCAAAGATAAGATAGCGCCGTTACAAGGCTCGCCGCCACCAAAGGCACGTATCCCGACGGAGCGGAAAATGTCAGCGTTCGAAGGCAATAGACGATCAAAAGGCCCATCATGGAGTAAGGAAGGAGATTTCCCAAATCCCCCACTACTTTCGGCAGGCGTTTCTTCCCGGAAAAGAAAAACAGGGGGAAGGTGCGTATAGCGAAGGTCACGCATATGACAATTGCTATGGCAAAATAAACTTCTCTAGTGGACATATTTCCTCCTGTAATACAAATCGCCGACCAAAATAAGGAGCATGGATGGAAGAATAAATTTCTCCGGTCCTACGATCAAAAGGGACAGAACCGATGCCGCCACACCGAAAATGGCAGGAAAGTGATGATCCGTCCCCTTCCACTGTTCCAAAAACGCCGTAATAAACAGAGCCGTCATCATAAACTCGACGCCCGTAGCGTCGACGGGCAGCATGGCACCGATCCATCCGCCCAAAAGCGTGGCGCCGACCCATGTGACGAAGTTGATAAGCCCCATGCTGAACATATCCTTGCCCGTAGCCATGTTTCCGTCCTCTCCGCCGGTGACGTAGAGAGAAAAGGTTTCGTCGCTCGCAAAATGTACCACGAGCAGACGCTTATACATGGGCAGCTTCGACAAAGGACCTAATAAGGACAGGCTGTAAAATAAATAGCGCAGGTTAATGGATACGGTCAGAATCACAAGCTCCAACACATTGAGCGGCTCGGAAAACAAGCTGACCATGGCAAATTGCATGGCACCGGCGTAAATTCCGCCGCTCATGAGCCCGCCGATGCGGTTGGGCTGACCGACGGATTTCACCAAAACCCCGAAGCCGATGGCCAAAAAGAAGTAGCTGATCACGATGGGCAGCGTGCGCGGAAATACTTTTTTTACTCCATTCATAAGACCTCCTAAACGAAGGAAATAAAAAACGCCCCAATGGGGCGCATTTACTGTTTTACTTTACTTCGACAGTAGCTCCAGCTTCTTCCAGCTTCGCTTTGATGTCGTCGGCTTCGTCTTTGCTTGCGCCTTCTTTCACGGGCTTCGGTGCGCCGTCAACGAGGGCTTTTGCGTCTTTCAAGCCGAGGCCGGTGATGTCTTTAACGACCTTGATGACCTTTACTTTTTCTTGGCCGGCCGATGCTAAGATTACGTCAAATTCGGTTTTTTCTTCAGCGGCTGCACCTGCTGCTGCGCCGGCTGCCGGAGCGGCTGCTGCTACAGCGACGGGAGCTTGTGCGCTAACGCCGAATTCTTCTTCTAAAGCGCTAACTAAGTCAGCGAGTTCGATAACGGTTAATTCTTTGATCTCTTCAATAAGAGCGGTTACTTTTTCAGATGCCATAATGTGTATACCTCCATAATCGGTTGATGCCCTTAGGCAGTTTCTTCTTCTTTCTTTTCGCGGATCCGGTTAAGCGCAACGGCAAGGCCACGCATATTTCCGGACAGTACCGTAACGAGTCCTTGGAGCGGTGCATTTAAGCCGCCAAGTAATTGAGCGATAAGGATTTCGCGGCTCGGCAACTTTGCCAATGCCTTGACTTCATCGACGGATACGACGCGGCCGTCTAATACGCCGCCTTTGATTTCCAGACGATCGTTGCTTTCGGCAAAGTCGTTTAAAATCTTCGCCGGTTGAACGGCATCTTCAATGCCGAATGCGACGACGGTAGGACCGACGAGCAGTTCGTCCAGACCTTCGTTTCCGGTCGCGTCAAAGGCACGCCGTAACATGGTATTTTTGTACACCTTGTATTCGACGCCGTTTTCGCGCAATTCTTTTCTCAACTTGGTAACTTCTTCCACCGTTAAGCCGTGGTTATTAACCAAGACGATGGATTGCGATTGTTCGATCTTTTCTTTGATCTCATTGACCAAGTTAATCTTCGATTGGAGCAGCTCTTCTTTCACAGATTCACCTCCTCGTTTTCTACATAAAAAAATCACATTGCAGACACAATGCGAGTACCAAATGCAAATTCAGTCACCTCGGCAGGAAATTAAGGCGAACCACCTGCTGTCTGCGGTTTCAACTCGTTCATAATACCAAAAAAAAATCCCTCTGTAAAGGGACTTTTTAGAATTTTTCTTTTTTCTCCATCCCTTGGGCGATGCGAAAAGCCGAAGCCATCGCCCAATGAATGTTGTACCCGCCGCAGTCTCCGTCCACGTCCAGCACTTCCCCGGCGGCGTAAAGCCCCGGCGCATAGGCAGACTCCAAGTCTTCGCTAAAGCCGTCCAAGGCCATACCGCCGCAGGTAACTTGCGCGTAGTCGAAGCCTCGCACGCCGGTGACGGGCATCGTAAAGGCAAACAGCAGGTTCAACAAACGGTTCCGATCGGCCCATGGCAGTTGATCCATTCCTTCATCGCCCTTCAGCCCGCATTCCTTTAAGACTACGTGCACCCATTTGTTCGACAAGATACCGTCGAGAAAATCTTCTACCGCCGCGGGCAAATAACTGCGCCCTTCGAGAAGGTTTCTGTAGTCGCCGAGTTGATCCAAATGATTGATCATAGGAAAAGACACCCGATAATTGCCTTTTTCCTCCCCCACGGTTCGGGCGAGATCCAACACAGGCGGCCCGCTAATCCCGTCTTTCGCCAAGAGGATTTCCCCCGTCTTCGACGCGATTTTTTCTCCGTTTCGAAACAGATTGACCGCGCCCTCCACTTTCGTACCGTTTAAATGCTTTAAATAGGGGCTGTCGCAAACCAGGGCGGAAATGCCGGGGAATATCCGCGTCTTTTTGTGGCCAAACGCCTGTAAAAGCGCATAGCCCTTGCCGTCTGCGCCCGATTGGGGCATGGCCATGCCGCCGGTTGCGACAATTACGCGATCCGCGAAAAATATCTTTTCTCTGCTCGCCAAGCGAAAGCCGTCTTTCGCCTTTTCAATTTTCTCGATACACGTATCCACTACTTCCACGCCGCCTGCGGAAAAAAAACGCCGCCTTAGAGCGTTTAAGACGGTGCGGGCCTGAAGCGTCGACGGATAGAGCTTGCCTCGTTCTTCTTCTACGAGGTCGATCCCCATTTCTTCAAAAAATCTGCGGCGCACGGCGGGGGAAAAATACGTTCCCGGATCGAAGGGCAGAGGCGATTCGCTATGCCAGTGCGCGCGAGACAAATCTCCGTTGCTTACATTCGCCCGACCGTTTCCC
The DNA here is from genome assembly GCA_023393815.1 of Bacillota bacterium. Lineage (GTDB taxonomy): Bacteria > Bacillota > Clostridia > Tissierellales > Peptoniphilaceae > Aedoeadaptatus. The sequence goes on from JAEXBU010000016.1 coordinate 16,874, forward strand.
GTAACCAATAATTTTTTTCCCACGCGATTTTTTCGCTCGTAAATCGCGACCCTATGACCCCCTTCGGCTAAGAGACACCCGGCGGCGAGGCCGCTGACGCCGCCGCCGACAATGGCGATTTCCATAGAAAAACCCCTTTCTTTTCACCGAGTATAGCACGCAAATATGCTACAATACAAGGTAGAAAAAGTGAAAGGAGCCAACATGAATATTACCGAACGTTTAAAAAAATACGTACAAGTTTTCACCACTAGCGACGAAAATTCCGATACCTTCCCGTCTACTGCGCGCCAATTCGACTTGGCCCACATCCTCGTAGACGAACTGAAGGAATTGGGATTGGAAGATGCCAAAGTCGATAACTACGGCTACGTCACCGCACACCTTGCTTCCAACGTGGACAAAGACCTTCCCACTTTGGGCCTCTTGGCCCACATGGATACCTCCCCCGCCATGAATGGCGAAGGCGTCAAACCGCAAGTGATCCACTACGAAGGCGGCGACATCGTCTTAAATAAAGAAAAAAATATCGTCCTCTCGGACGAAGATTTCCCCGCGTTAAAGGAGGTGCGAGGCCTAGACTTAATGGTCTCCGACGGCACCACGCTTCTGGGCGCCGACGACAAAGCGGGCATCGCCATTATTATGGATAGCCTGAAAACCTTGATCGAAAAGGATCTTCCCCACGGCCCTCTGGCCATCGGCTTTACGCCCGATGAAGAAATCGGCTGCGGTGTCGATCACTTCGACGTGGACGCCTTTGGCGCCGACGTAGCTTTTACCTTGGATGGTTCTCGCCTCGGCGAAGTGCAATACGAATGTTTCCACGCCGTCAGCGGCAAAGTATCCATTCAAGGGGTCAGTGTCCATCCGGGCAGCGCGAAAAACCAAATGATCAACGCCATTAGTCTGGGCATGGAACTGGACGGAATGCTTCCGGAACAAATGCGCCCCCAATATACGGAAGGCTACGAAGGCTTCTACCACCTGGATCAATTCCGCGGCACGGTCGACGAAGCGGAAATGGTCTACATCCTGCGGGATTTCGACGCGGAGAAAGTAAAGAACATGGGCGAGATCTTCCAGGCTGCCGTGGATTTTTTAAACAGAAAATACGGACAACACATCACTCTGACTTTGGAAGAAAGCTACCGAAATATGCGCGAAAAAATCGAGCCGCACATGGACCTCATCGACCTGTGCGTGGACGTCATGAAAGAAGAAGGGATCGAGCCCATCGTCGCGCCCATTCGCGGCGGCACCGACGGCAGCAAACTTTCCTGGATGGGCCTTCCCACGCCGAACCTCTTTACCGGCGGCATGAATTTCCACGGCCCCTACGAATATATCCCCATTCAACATATGGAAAAGGGCCGGGACTTTTTGGTGACGCTCATCCAAACCATGGCGAAGCGGGCGTAACTTGCAGGTACTCTATGCAGCGGGCGGCGGAGCTCTCGGTGCGGCCACGCGCTTTTTGCTTTCCCGCCTGCCCTTCACGGATCACACCTTACCCATTCCCACACTGCTCGCCAATAGCATCGGCTGCTTTCTTATGGGCTTCTTCGCCGCCAAAGCCGAGGCGCGGGGCTTAAGTCCGAACCTGCAGATTTTCCTAAAAACCGGTTTTTGCGGCGGGCTCACCACATTTTCTGCCTTTAGTTCGGAAACCATTCAAATGACCCAAAAGGGACAGCTCTCGACCGCGTTTTTCTACGTTGCCGCTTCCATCGGTTTGGGCTTTTTCGCCCTGTATCTTGGCGGTCAATGGACAAAATAAAAAATCCGGCTCCCGGCCGAATCCCATAAAAAAATCGAGTAAGCCATCGCACTTACTCGATTTTTTTATGGGAGCTCTTTACCCTACCGAACGCCGCGAAAAAACTTTCCCGATTTTTCGTTTTTCTACTCTCTGTCCTTCTTCTTCTTAAGAATCATGCCCGTAGACATTCTCTTATTCCATACGGACGGAGGTTAACAGAGACAGGATTCCGTCGATGGCATAGGCGCGGCGGCTCGGCTCTTGGCCCCATTGCCTCGCCTCTTTTTCTTTCAGGCTCGCTACCAGATAGTTTCCTTCTCTCGCCCCTAAAAGCAACTGTCCTTTTTTAGGGAAGTCCTTGGGATTGACGGCGATCGTTCCCAACACTTCGCCGGTATCTTTAAAGACGAAAGCGATCGTTCCCTTTTCTTTCACCACGTCCACACCTTCGATTCCGCCTTCCGGCCACTTCCACTTTATGTCCGGATCCCGTAAAGTCTCTTCGTACGTAATATCGCTATAGGCTAGGTCTTTTCGATCGAAGATGCCGATCGTCCATAACTTTCGTTCTTCGTCGTAAAAGCTCGGATCGTCTTTTCCCTCCGCAATGTTTTCCATGTTTACGTAACGTTTACGGTCTTTTTCGACGACCAAATCGCTTTTGACCGGAACCGATAGAATTCTCTCGTCGACGGTTTTAAACGACACGTTGGCCTCGTCTTTTACCGGCAAGTAGCCTGCCTTCTCGCAGATGACGGCTTCGTCGATAAAGACGTTTCCGTCTTTCACTATGTAATCGGCCGGATCGATCAAAACGCCACAAAAAATAACGTCCTCGACGAGACGAGACGGCTGCGCCCGACAGCCCGCAAGCAAAAGCAAACACAGCGCCACAATAGATAAGCGTCCTTTCATTCTCTTCCTCCTTTTCCCCATTATATCGATTCAAAGTAGGAAAAGAGATACGTGTCTTCTAATTTTTCTATAAGGTTTCATGACAGCACGTTCCATCTTCGCCTTTGCCGAAAGAAAATCGCGAAGTTGCCGTAGAAAGACCGATAGCATCCGTTAAAGGACGCACGTGAATTTTAGGCATAAGAAAAGCGCCCGCCGATGCGAGCGCAATCTTTTATTTCGTTAATCCATTAATTTGGAGCCGTTTACGCGGATCCCCGGGCCCATAGTGGATGCCAGGGTAACGGAGCGTAAATAACGTCCTTTGGCTGCTGCCGGTTTCGAACGAATAATGGCAGAGATTAAGGTTTTGAAGTTTTCCGTGAGCTTTTCCGTACCGAAGGATTTTTTCCCGATAGGTACGTTGATGATGGCCGCTTTGTCCACGCGGTATTCCACTTTCCCGGCCTTGATTTCTTGGACGGCTTGCGCTACATCGAAGGTAACGGTTCCGGCCTTCGGGTTCGGCATGAGGCCCTTGGGACCCAAGACGCGGCCGATACGACCGACGATGCCCATCATATCGGGCGTAGCGACGACGACGTCGAATTCGAACCAGTTTTCATCTTGGATTTTCTTCATCAGCTCTTCGCCACCGACGTAATCGGCACCGGCTTCTTCCGCTTCCTTGGCCTTGTCGCCTTTAGCGAAAACCAAGATACGTTCCGTACGGCCGGTTCCGTGAGGAAGGACGACGGTACCGCGTACTTGTTGGTCGGCGTGACGGGGATCGACACCGAGGCGGACGGCCAGTTCGATGGTTTCATCGAAATTAGCGACGGCGGTCTTTTGTACCAACTCAATGGCTTCGTTCACATCGTAAAGTTGGGAACGATCGACGAGTTTAATACTGTCTTGATATTTTTTACCTCTCTTAGGCATATTTAACCTCCTTGTGGTTCAAACGAAATGGAATTTCTCCCACTAACCTTCTACTTCGACGCCCATGCTTCGTGCCGTGCCGGCGATCATGCGCATAGCTGCTTCCACGTCGGCTGCGTTTAAGTCGGGCATTTTTGTTTCGGCGATTTCTCGACATTGATCCTTGGTGATCTTGGCCACTTTTTTCTTGTTCGGTTCGCCGCTCGCTTTGTCGATGCCTGCTGCTTTTTTAATTAAGACAGCTGCCGGCGGAGTCTTGGTAATAAAGGTAAAGGAACGATCTTGATAAACAGTCATGACTACCGGAATAATCATGCCGGCTTGATCTTGCGTCTTGGCGTTGAATTGCTTGGTAAATTCCATGATGTTCACGCCGTGGGGACCGAGAGCGGTACCGACCGGCGGTGCCGGCGTTGCCTTGCCTGCGGGGATTTGTAATTTAACGATTGCTATGACTTTCTTTGCCATAGTACACCTCCTAATGTGGTTTTGCGGGGTTTCCCTCCCACTCTTAATGTGCTTACGTTTAGGCCTCGGTTAGTTGGTTTGCATCCAATTCTACCAAGGTGTCGCGGCCGAACATGGAAATGGTGACTTTCACCTTTCGATTTTCCTCGTCCAGCTCTTTGACGATGCCGATGAAATCTTCGAAGGGACCGGTCAAGACTTTGACGCGGTCGCCTGCGGAATAAGTCTCCGATAAGGCTTCTTTTTTCGTCACGCCTAAATGTTTGACCTCTTCGTCGGATAGGGGAATCGGTTTGGATCCCGGCCCGACAAAGCCGGTAACGCCTCTCGTGTTTCTAACGACATACCAGGATTTATCGTTCATAATCATCTTTACCAGGACGTAGGAAGGGAACATCTTGCGTTCCTTTAATTTCTTTACGCCGTCTTTTTCTTCGACGTAATCTTCCATGGGGACCTGGACATCAAAGATCATATCGCCGAGATCCTGGTTTTTCACCATGGATTCCATATTGTCTTTGACTTTATTTTCGTGGCCGGAATAGGTATGGATCACATACCAGTGGGCTTCTTCCTGACCGTTTTCGCCATTTGTGCGATTTAAATCATCTGTCAATCGAAATCCTCCAATACGCCTACAGTCCTAAAATCAGGCCCATAACATGGCTAAAGACAAAGTCAACAGCGTAAATAAACAAGGCGGTGACGATGCTGACAAAAATTACAATCAGACTGTATTGGAATAATTGCTTTTTCGTCGGCCATACGACCCGCTTAAATTCCCTTCTAACACCGCGAAAATATTTCGTTAAGGATTGTCTTTCCTCAACCTTCGGCGTGTTGGACTTTTGCGCCATCCTATCTCTCCTTACTTCGTCTCCTTATGAACCGTATGAGTCTTGCAGAATTTGCAATACTTTTTGATTTCCATACGTTCCGGCGTATTTTTTTTGTTCTTGTACGTGACATAGTTTCTTTGTTTGCACTCTGTGCATTCTAATGTGACGCGATCTGCCATCACACACCTCCTCTAGCTCCTTATTAATGGAAATAAACTCAATAAAAAAGGGCTTGTATCAAGCCTCTTTTTCCGGTAATCCGGATTTGGTTTACGGAGTGATCTTATCAAAAATCCGGCCATCTGTCAATCTTTCTTATTGATTTTTAAGTATTTCTTCCCACCGATCCAATTCCTTTAGATAACGATCCCGGCGCTCGCCATGTTCTCTTTCGAAAATCGCCGTCTCCTTATCTACCGCCTCCAGTCGCTCGGCGCTTAAATTTCTCTCTGCAAAAGGATAGACTACGGTATTTTCCCGCTCGGCGTGGGCTTCGAGCAAAAAGGCGTAGTTATACAAAAGACCGAAGACATCCAGAAAATTTTCCTTCGTCTCCTCTTTCTCCCACTTTTTCCGCGCCTCGTCTAAATTTCTGACGATATTTCGGGCCTGATCGTGTTCGACGAGCATCCCTTGGCGGACGATTTTTTCCACCACCGGGCCTAAATCCTCGAGCATATAGCGAAAGAGAATATCCTCTTCCTTTCCGTGGTGATGGGCATCGGAGTAGTGGCGAATAAATTCGATCATCGGCAAGACTTCCCCTTGAAACAAGACGTCGCCTTCCAAGGCCCGGATCAAGAAGCGGCGAATGATTCCCGTAAAGCGCAGAATTTGTTCGTGTTCTTTTTCGAGTACATCAATTCCGTACATGGTCTTTCTCCTTTTCAATAATTTTTTCGGCAACGCGCATACCGTCCATGGCCGAGGAGACGATTCCTCCGGCGTAACCCGCCCCTTCTCCTGCGGGATAGAGATTTTCGTGGCTTACCGATTCCAAAGTCTTTACGTCACGAGTAATTCGCACCGGCGAAGAAGAACGAGTCTCCGGCGCCGTCAACAAGGCCCTATCCAACAAGGCGGAAAAGCGACGACCCATATCTTTCAGCCCCTCCGCCAGGGCCTCGTCCAAAGCTTTCGGGTAAATTCCGTGCAGATTCGCCGAAAACGTACCGGGCTTATAGGTGGGCTCGACGGCCTCTTTTTCCTCTCCGTAGAGATAGTGGCTCACGGTTTCGACCGGCGCACGATAGCTTTTCGTCATGGCGTAGACTTTTCTCTCGATTTCTCGTTGAAAATGCACGCCAGCGAGGACGCCCTCGCCATAGGTAGTCCCGTCTACGGTAACGAGGACGGCGGCATTGGCATTTTCTCCATCCCGTGCCTTGTAGCTCATGCCGTTGGTCACCACGCCGCCTATCTCCGATGCGGCCGCCACCACGTGACCGCCGGGGCACATACAGAAAGTGTAGACGCCTTTGTCCCCTACCTTGGCGGTGGCGCTGTAATCGGCAGCGGGCAAGTAGCTGCGCCACTGTCCGTATTGGCTCTCGTCGACGGCTTCTTGGGGCTGCTCGATGCGAAAGCCCACGGCAAAGGGTTTTTGCTCCATGGCTACGCCTGTTTCGTGCAACATGGCGAAACTGTCGCGAGCCGAGTGGCCCAAGGCGAGGACCACATACTTAGCGCGAAAATTCCCCTTGTTCGTAGAAAGAAGATACTCATCCCCCTCTCTCTCCAACCCGCGAAGAACCGTTCGAAAATGCATCTCTGCGCCCATCGCGAGAAGTTCTTTTCGCAGCAAAACCAATACGTTTCTAAGGGCATCGGTTCCCACGTGGGGCTTTTTCTTGTATAAGATACTGTCCTCTTCCGCCAGGCGACTGAACAGCTCCAGCACCGTGCGCCCTCTCGGGTCTTTGGATCGGCTGGTGAGTTTCCCGTCGGAGAAAGTTCCTGCGCCCCCTTCGCCAAATTGCACATTGCTTTCGGGATCCAATTCGCCGCCGGCCCAGAAGGCCTCCACCTTTTTCACCCTTTCTTCTACGACGTCTCCCCGCTCCAGTAAAATGGGCGCCATGCCCCGTTTGGCGAGAACCCAAGCGCAAAAAAGCCCGGCCGGCCCCGCGCCCACGACTACGGGCCTTTCTTTTGTTTCTATAGGCGACAAGTCGTAAGGCTTTTCCTCCACGATTGTTATTTGTTTGTGCTTTCGTACTTTTCGATCCGTCGTCACATCGACGGCGGCGATAAAACGCATAGTTCGCCCCTTTCTGGCGTCGACGGATTCGCGGTGCCGCCGCCAGGTATATTCTCCCGCCTGTAAGCCGGTGATCTTTTCGATCTGCGCTTCGTAATCCTCGGGCGTCGAGTCAATCGGGCGATGCAAGTGATTAATTCGATAGTTCATAGGCTCAATTATCCTTTGTCTTCCAAAAAAGGTCAAGACTGCTGTCAGGTTTTTTAAAGAAAATCCGCAACAAAAATGCAAAAAGCTCCGCCTCGCGTGTGACGACGAAGGCTAAACGATCGAGCTATGATTTTGAAACTCTACGGAACGTTGATTGTTTTCCAATGTAGCGCACATTATCATGATAGATAAGGAGGGAAAAAATGGACAATCGAAAAATCGGAAGACGGATCTATCCATTGCGAAAAGAAAAAAATTTCACTCAATGGCAAGTGGCGGAGCAAATGCATATTAGCGATAAAACGGTATCCAAATGGGAACGAGGTTTGGGTTGCCCGGAAGTTTCGTTGCTTCCCGAATTGTCGAAACTGTTTGACGTCGATCTAGAAAAATTTCTTTCCGGCGAATTGGAGGATAATAACGTAGTAGGAGGCAACATGAACAATCTATGCTTTTTTATCTGTCCAAATTGCAAAAATGTCATTACCGCAATGGGAGAAACCAACGTAACCTGCTGCGGAAAAAAACTGAAGCCCCTACAGCCGAAAAAAGCGCCTGAAAGTGACCGCCTCCAAGTTGAGACAGTGGAAAATGACTTCTTCATTCACTCCCGGCATCCGATGACGCGAGAACATTATATTTCCTTTGTCGCCCTCTTAACGGTAGACACTCTTCTGCTCCGCAAACAATATCCCCAATGGGACTTACAGGTGCGCCTCCCCATCCTTTCCCGCGGCAGATTGCTTTGGTACTGTAGCCGACACGGACTGTTTTATCAAGAGATAGAACCCCCTCGCAGACCTTTGTCGTAACGCCCCCAAACGAAGAAAAAGAGAAAAAGTAAAAATTCCCGCGTAAAATACAAAAAAAACGGGAAGGAAGCACTTTGCTTCCCGCCCGCTTTTTTTGCGCCATTTTAGTCGCCGCCCTCTTCGGTTTGTTCCATAGGCGGCTGCCCGAGGGCATCTTTATTTCCGTTTCTTTCCCAATATATAGTCCACGCCGGCTTGAATAAGCGGCATCACGTGTACGTCGGGAATGTTTTTGTAGAGATTGTCTTCTACCCGTTCAATGTGGCCCATTTTTCCTAAAATGTGGCCGTCGGGGCTGATGAGCCCTTCTATATTGAACGCACTGCCGTTCGGATTGTCCACGTAGGTAAAGGCCACTTGATGATTTTCCGCCAAGGCCTTTGCCTGTTCCTTCGAAACGACCAAACGCCCTTCCCCGTGACTGACGGGTACGCGGTACAGATCCCCCGGCCTCAGGTACATGAGCCAAGGTGCGTCGTTGGTCATGACTTTCGTGGTGACCATGCGCGCCACGTGGCGGCCGTTGTCGTTAAAGGTGAGCGTCGGCGAGTCGTCTTGTTGGACGCGGGCTTCGCCGTAAGGCAGGTAGCCGGATTTAATCAGGGCTTGGAAGCCGTTACAAATGCCGAGAACCAACCCTTTCTTTTCCTTTACCAAATGGTGCATCGCATCTTTGACTCTGTCGGTACGAAGAATGTTTGCGATAAATTTCGCCGAACCGTCTGGCTCGTCGCTAAAGCTGAAGCCGCCGGGAATGGCAAAAATGTCCGCCTCTCGAATTTTTTCGGCCAATTGGGAAATGCTGTCCACCGTTTCTTGTGCCGTTTGATTTTTAAAGACAAATACTTCTGCCTCGGCTCCCGCCTTGGTGAAGACGTCTTTCGTGTCGTATTCGCTGTTGGTGCCGGGGAAGCAGGCAATGAGTACGCGACAACGATTTTTTTCGCCCATGTCTTGAATGCGGCTGTCTCCCGCCTGTACATCTCCCGGAGTTTCTTTTTGATCGTGGATTTCCGGCGGGAAGACTTTATCCAGTCCCGTGGTATAGGCTTTTTTAATGGCCTCGTCGTCTAAGGCTTCGCCATTCACCACATATCCCGCGCTCGTCAGCTTGCCGATGGCCGTAACGCCGTCAAAGTCTTCTTTGTATTCCACGACGATATCGCCATAGCGCGCGTTGTAAAGATCTTCCAGTTTCACGTCGAATCCCAGATCGTTTCCTAAGGCGGAAATAATCAGACCCGGCAAGGTTCCCTTATGGGTCACGGCGGCGGCGGAGAGAATGTTCCCCGCGTCCATTTCTCTTTTAAGCGTCTTTGCCGACGCTTGGAAATCGTCGAGATCGATTTTCCCGTCTTCCGTCCGTTTCGCCTTTAGAATGCCCAACGGATTTCCCGCAGCCGTAAAGACATTGGAGACGACTTCTTTTGCCGCCATCGGCGCGACGGCAAAGGAAACCAACGTCGGCGGCACGTCCTTATCTCGGAAAGTTCCGCTCATGGAGTCTTTTCCCCCGATGGGCGGAATTTGAAGATCCATACAGGCGTCGAAGGCTCCTAAGAGGGCCTTTAAGGGTTTTTGCCAGCGCGCTTCGTCTTCGCCGAGTTTTTCGAAATACTCTTGGAAGGTAAAGTACATATCTTCGATTCTCGCGCCGGTGGCCACGAGTTTCGCCACAGATTCCACCACGGCGTAGTAAGCCCCCAAGTATTGATTCTCCGCGAGAAATTCCGGATTCGAGCCGTAACTCATGACGCTCGCCGTTTGGCTCTTCTTTCCTTCTACGGGGATCAGCCCCGCCATCGCCTGCGTGGGCGTCCATTGATCCTTTCCTCCCAAGGGCATAAGCACCGTGCCGCGGCCAACGCTGTTGTCGAATTTTTCGATCAAATTCTTTTGGCTCACCACGTTCAGATCGCCCATGCGTTTTACTATGTCTTCGGCGGTGTAGCCGTCGTAGCGATTCAGGTAGTGGCAGATCGGGTCTTTTTCTACGACTACTTTTTGGCTTCGATCCACGCCGGCCGTTTCGATAAAGGCGCGGTCTAAATCCACTATAAGGGTGTCTTCGTAGTACATACGCATGGCCGCTTCTTCGGTAACTTCCGCTACCACGGTCATTTCCAAATTTTCTTCCCGGCTCATTTTTTCGAACAGGGGCAGATCCTCTTTTTCGATGACCACGGCCATCCGTTCTTGGGATTCGGAAATGGCGATTTCTTTCGGTTTCAGTCCCGCGTATTTCAAGGGCACCTTGTCCAATTGCACGCGAATGCCCGGAGCCAATTCGCCGATGGCTACGGACACGCCGCCTGCGCCGAAGTCGTTGCAGCGCTTAATGCGCGAGGCGATTTCCGGCCGACGGAACAGGCGCAGGAGCTTTCGCTCTTGGGGCGCGTTTCCCTTTTGCACTTCCGCACCGGCCGTAGCCAAGGAATTCGCCGTGTGTTTTTTGCTGCTTCCCGTAGCGCCGCCGATGCCGTCTCGACCTGTACGGCCGCCCAATAAGAGGATGCTATCTCCGGGCTTCGGCTCGCCGCGCCATACATTGGCTTCGGCCACGGCGCCGACGACCGCGCCCACTTCCATGCGCTTCGCCATGTAGCCATCATGGTAAAGTTCTTCTACAAGGCCTGCGGGAATGCCGATTTGATTGCCGTAAGAGGCGTAGCCGTTGGCAGCTTCGGTGGTAATCTTTTTTTGAGGCAGCTTGCTTTCCCACGTGTCTTCCATTGGCATGGTAGGATCGCCGCTTCCCGTCAAACGCAGGGCTTGATAGACGTAAGCTCTGCCGGAAAGCGGGTCGCGAATGCAGCCGCCGAGGCAGGTGGATGCGCCGCCGTAGGGCTCGATCTCCGTGGGGTGATTGTGTGTTTCGTTTTTAAACATCAGAAGGTAGGGGATGGTTTCTTCTTTCCCCGTTTGCAAATCTTCCGCCACCACGTCCACGCGAATGGAACAGGCGTTGATTTCTTCGGACTCTTCCACATTGGTCTTTACGCCCTCGGCCTTTAAAACTTTGGCCACGATGGTGCCTAAGTCCATCAGACTTACGGGCTTCTTGCGGCGGATTTCTTCCCGCGTCTTTACATAGCGTTCGTAGGCCGCCGTAATTTTTTCGTCCACGCCCTCGTTGAAGTGTACCTCTAAGGCCGTGTTAAAGGTCGTGTGGCGACAGTGATCGGACCAATAGGTGTCCAGTATGGCCAGTTCCGTTTCGTTAATATCCCGGCCGATTTCTTTAAAGTGGGATTGAATAAAGGCAAAGTCTTCCAAGCTCATGGCGAGATCCATGGACTCGAAACGACGTTTCAATTCCTCTTCGTTCCAAGACGTAAAGCCTTCCACTACCTCGTTTTCCGGGTTCTTCTTCAGCTCTTTTCGAATGGTCGTAGGTACGCCGAAGAGGCTGCCGATTTTTTGATCCACAGGATTGACCAAGTGTTTCACGATCGCTGCGTAGGCGTCTTCGTCCACGTCGCCGATAAAATCATAGACCGTAGCGCACTTAGCCTCCAGGTGCGTATGACCGAAGAGCGCCGTTGCCGTGTCCAAAACGCCCGCTTGCCGTTGATCGTATTGCCCCGGTTGGTATTCCACCACGAGGCCGTGATCCATCGCCCCTTGCAGCAGGAAGGCATCGTCTCCGCTGAAAACCACGTCGCTGGGCGCTTCAAAAAGCACTTCTTCCGTCAGGCGCTTCCCTTCCGATTCCGTCAAGCCTTCCAAGTCGTAGCGGGCGTAGATTTTCACGTCGTCTAAGTGAATGCCTAGTTCTTCGTTTAGCTGCGCGCAAAGACTCTTGCCCCGGTTATCGAAACCGGGCTTTCTTCCCACATAGACCCGATGGATCATAGGGCCGATATCTCTGCGAATTTGTTTGTGTGCAAATTGAATTTTGTCCGCTCCGTCGTAAGCCGCTTGAATGGCTTCTTCGAAGGTATCTCCTGTCGCGGTGACGGTAAGCACCCGACCGCCGTTGGTAAGGAGCTTTCCCCCTTCCAATTTCGTTCCCGCATGGAACACGGTCACGCCCTTTAGGTCTTCGGGAATGAAAATTTCTACGCCTTTTTCAGAGGACTCCGGATAGCCTCCGCTGGCCAAGGTCAGCGAGACGACTTTTTTGTCGTTTTCTTTTACCCGCACTCGATCCAATTCTCCCTTGGACGTGGCGAGCATAATATCCAGAAGATCTCCGTCCAAACGTTCCAGTACCGATTGGGTTTCCGGATCGCCGAAACGACAATTGTATTCGAGAATTTGCGGGCCCGCATCGGTAATCATAATCCCCATAAAGATCAGGCCGCGAAAATCCATTCCGTCTTTTTTCAAACCGTCCATAAAGGGGCGTACCAATGTTTCGTCGATGGTATCCAAAAGGGGCAGGGCTTCCACATTGGGCGCGTAGCTTCCCATGCCTCCGGTGTTCGGCCCTCGCCCTCCTTCGTATATGGACTTGTGGTCCTTGGCCGTGGCCAGAGGAGCGATGGTCTTTCCGTCGCAGAAGGCGAGAAGACTCATTTCAAAGCCTTCTAAAAATTCTTCCACGACCACCCGGTCCGTGTGAAACCGATCCTTGTCGTAGACATCGGACAAGAAGGCTTCCACCTCGGCTTCGTGATAGGCGATGACTACGCCTTTTCCCGCAGCCAGGCCGTCGGCCTTTAAGACGGCTACGCCCTTGTCGGCCAATAAGTTCACGGCCGCCTGACGTACCGTGGCGGGATCCGTGGACTCTACGTACGCCGCCGTGGGAATGTGGTGGCGAAGGCAAAATTCCTTCGTAAAGCGCTTGGAACCTTCCAACTGCGCCGCTTCTTTTCTCGGGCCGAAAATCGCAAGACCCGCATCTTCGAAGGCATCGGCAATGCCGGCAACTAAAGGCGCTTCGGGACCGACGATGGTAAAGTCGATGCCCTCGTCTTTGGCGAAGGCGAGCAAGCCCGAAATATCGTCCGCTTCCACGGCGATGTTTTCGCCTACATCGCCCGTGCCCCCGTTGCCCGGCGCAAAGTATATCTTTTCTACGTCTTTATTTTTGGCGACGGCATGGCCGATTGCGTGCTCGCGACCGCCGCTACCGACAATTAGTACCTTCACAATACCTCCTTAGTGTTTAAAGTGACGGGTGCCCGTAAATACCATTGACAGGCCCTTTTCGTTACATGCTTTGATGGAATCGTCATCGCGGATGGATCCGCCCGGTTGAATAATGGCGCTTACGCCCTTTTCCGCCGCCGCCTTGACACAGTCGTCGAAGGGGAAGAAGGCGTCGCTCGCCATCACTGTGCCGGTGAAATCCCGATCCGGATTGTGATTGAATATATTTTCAAGAGCCCAAATGCGGCTGGTTTCTCCGCCGCCAACCCCCAAAGTCATGCCGTCTTTAATGAGAACGACGGCGTTGGAACGCACGTACTTCACAACCTTCATGCCGAAGAGAAGATCTCGCTTTTCTTCTTCCGTAGGTGCCTTGTCCGTAACGACCTTGTAGCCTTCTTCGGCGTCCAGATCCGTGTCTTGTACCAAGACCTTGCCGCTGGCGAAGCGCATTTCTTTTTTCATGGCCCCGGCTTCGTAGTCCACTTGAATTACCCGCAGGTTTTGCTTTTGTTTAAAGACTTCCAACGCGTCGTCGGTAAAATCTTTTGCCGCAACCACTTCCAGGAAGATTTTTACCATTTCTTCGGCGCAGGCCTTGTCCACCGTCGTGTTTAATGCCACGATGCCGCCGAAAATAGACAAACTGTCCGCTTCAAACATTTTCTTGTAGGCCTCTAAAGCCGAATTACCCAAGGCGACGCCGCAGGGCGTGGCGTGCTTTAAGCCCACGCAGATAATTCCGTCTTCGGCTTCGTCGAATTCTCCGGCAAGACTTACCGCCGTGTTGAAGTCGTTGTAGTTGTTGTAAGACAATTCCTTTCCTTGGAACTGTTTCAGGTGGCTGAAATAGCTGTTTACCATGGGATCGGAATAGACCGCGGCCTTTTGGTGGGGATTTTCCCCGTAGCGAAGATCTGCATCTTTCTTAAATCCCAAGGTTAAGAGGTCGTCCTCTTCTTTGGTGATTTCCTTAAAGTAACGGGCAATCATGGAATCGTAGTACGCGGTTTTACTGAATGCCTTCATGGCGAGCTTGCGCCGAAAAGCCAAGTCGTCTTCGCCTTTTTTCAAGACCTCCAAGACGTCGTCGTAATCCGACGGATCGGTAACCACCAACACGTCCTTGTGGTTCTTTGCCGCCGAGCGCACCATCGAGGGGCCGCCGATGTCGATGTTTTCGATCATATCTTCTACGGATTTCTTTTGTTTGTAGCTTTCTTCAAAAGCGTAGAGATTGACGCACACCAAGTCGATGGCACCGATGCCGTGTTCTTTTACCGTATCCACGTGGCTCTTTTTGTCCCGCTTGTATAAAATGCCGCCGTGTACTTTCGGGTGCAGCGTCTTCACGCGGCCATCGAGCATTTCGGGAAAACCCGTGTAGGCGTCAATAGGCGTAACTTCCACGCCGCCGTCGGCGATGGTCTTCAATGTACCGCCGGTAGACAACAGGGTAAAGCCCAAGTCTGCCAAGCCTTTGGCAAAAGGTACGATGTTCGTTTTGTCCGTGACGGACAACAGTGCGTATTTCATAGTATGCCCTCCTCACAAAATCGAATGGCTGTTTTAAGTAATTGATGCTCCAAAACGAGCACCGTTTGTTGAATGGCTTCGGGAGATGTCAGTCGCCGTATATCCACAGAAGACTGGAGCAACGTGGCGCCGCCGTCTACGGTTTCCGTAACGTAGTGCACCGTGGCACCGCTTCTCTCCTCCCCGTGGGCAAAGACCGCTTCGTGGACGCGGATGCCGTACATTCCCTTGCCGCCGTACTTCGGCAGAAGGGCCGGATGGATGTTAATAATCCGCCCGGCGTAGCGACTGAGAAGGTCGCTGCCTAAAATTTTCAAATAGCCGGCGAGGACGATAAAATCGATTCCCTCCTCTTCCAAGCGATTCAGCAAATCCCCTTCTCCTTCGACAAACGTCTCCTTGCCCGCTTCCTTCGCCCTGACCAAACCGTAAGCGTCACGACGGTTGGAGACGACCAGAGCGATCGTTGACTTGAAAAATCCCTCGGCTTCGGCATCTAACAAAGACTGCAAATTGGTCCCGGAGCCGGAAATAAAGACGGCAATGTTCATTTCAGTACGGTCTTGCCTTCGCCCTTAGTAATCTCACCGATGACAAACGCCACTTCATCGGTCTTTTCGCGAAAATAGACGAGGGCTTTTTCGGCCTCTTCTTTGGCGACAATCATCACCATGCCGATGCCCATATTAAAGGAACGATACAACTCTTCTTCTTCGATGGCGCCGGTATTTTCGATAAAGGTAAACAAATCGCCCTTATCCCAGCTGCCTTTTTCGATGGTGCAGTCTAGATCGTCAGAAAGGATGCGGGGAATGTTTTCTATAAAACCGCCCCCGGTGATGTTGGAGATACCCTTTACCTCCACGACGTCCATCAAGCCCAAGACCGGCTTTACATACAGGCGCGTCGGGCGAAGGAGCGCCTCGCCTACGGTGCCCTCAATTCCTTCGACGGTGCTCGTAATATCGAGCTTCAAATGGTCGAAGAACAGCTTCCTCGCCAAGCTGTAGCCGTTGGAGTGCAGACCGTCGGATGCGAGGCCGATGACCGCGTCGCCTTCTTTTACCTTGCTCCCGTCGATGATTTTCTCTTTGTCGCAAAGTCCGACGGCAAAGCCCGCCAAGTCGTACTCGTCTTCTCCGTACATTCCCGGCATTTCCGCCGTTTCCCCGCCGATCAAAGCGCAGCCCGACCGACGGCATCCTTCGGCCACCCCTTCTACGATCTTTTGCATTTTTTCCGCGGACACGTGCCCCGTGGCCACGTAATCTAAAAAGAACAGAGGCCTCGCGCCTTGGCAAATCAAATCGTTCACGCTCATGGCCACGAGATCGATCCCCACCGTGTCGTGCACATCCATCATCTGTGCCACCATAAGCTTCGTGCCCACGCCGTCCGTGGCACCCAAAAGCACCGGATGGCTCATGTCCTTCGCGTCGGCAAGATCGTAGCCGCCGCTAAAAAGACCGATGTCTCCCAAAACCTTCTCGTCGTAGGTGGACGCGACGGCTTTTTTCATTAACTCGACGGCGCGATTGCCTTCGGCAATGTCGACGCCGGCATCCTTGTAAGATAATGCCATAATGCCTCCTAAATCACTGTCGGATCTACGGGATACTCCCCGTTAAAGCAAGCGATACAATAGTTGTCTATGTCTTTCTTTCCGGCTCGCGCCAAACCTTCCAAAGAAATAAAGGCCAAAGAGTCGGCACCGATGTTTTCCTCGATTTCCTTAATGCTTTGATTGGCGGCAATTAAGTGCTTGCGGTTCGGCGTGTCGATCCCGTAGTAGCAGGAATACTTTACCGGCGGCGAAGTAATGCGCATATGCACTTCTTTGGCTCCGGCATCTCTTAATCGATGGATTAAGTTGCGGCTCGTGGTGCCCCGCACGATGGAGTCGTCCAAGAGGACGATGGATTTTCCCTTCACCACGTCCACCAAGGGGTTTAACTTCAGTTTTACCGCCATATCCCGTTCCTTTTGGGTGGGCTTAATAAAGGTACGCCCCATGTAGCGGTTCTTTACCAAACCTTCACCGTAGGGGATGTGAGCCGCTTGCGAATAGCCGATAGCCGATGGGATCCCGCTGTCCGGAACGGGCACAACCAAGTCTACATTGCACGGCGCTTCCTCCCAAAGAATTTCCCCACAGCGGCGGCGGAAATTGTAGGCGTTCACATTGTCCAGTGTCGCGTCGTTCCGCGCAAAATAGACGTATTCAAAAATACAGTTTTTCGGCGTATCTTCCGATTCGTAGCGATCGGAATGAATACCCGTCTCGTCGATCACGAGAATTTCGCCGGCTTCGATGTCCCGCGTCATGTTTCCGCCGATAATTTCTACAGCCGCGTTTTCACTGGCGACGATCACGTCGTCCCCGTCTCTTCCCAACACCAAGGGGCGGAACCCATGGGGATCGCGGAAGGCCACGACTTTGCCCTTCACCAGCGCCGTCACCGAGTAAGCCCCCTTGATTACGCCCATGGTCTTTTTAATCGCCTCGACGATGTCCCCGTCGTAGTAGCGCGTGATTAAGTACAGGATTACTTCCGTGTCGTTGGTCGTTTGGAACATCATCCCCTCTTCTTCCAGACGTTCCCGAAGCACTTGGTAATTTACCAAGTTGCCGTCGTTGGCGATGGCGATGGTTTCCCCGCCGATAAAACCCATAATCGGCTGAATATTATAGTCGTGGGATCCTTCCGCCGTGGAATAGCGCACGTGACCGATGCCGATGTTTCCGGAAAGTTCCCGTAAGCTTTCTTCCGTGTAGGCGTCAATCACCAAGCCCATGGACCGCTTTCTTAGAATTTCTTCCCCGTTGTAAATGGCCATCCCCGTAGCTTCCTGTCCCCGGTGCTGCAGCGAATTCATGCCGTAAAACAGGCTGGTTGCGACTTTCGACTTGCTATAAATTCCAATAACTCCACACATTGTTTGTGTTTAATCCTTTCTTTTCCTCACGTCAATTCGTTCTCGGTGCCCATACTGTCAATCTGTAAAAGGATACTTTTTCTTGGCTTCGACCGGCAAAGCCTTGCGCAAAACCTCCTAAACACTAAAAAAGGAGATACGGATTCCGTATCTCCTTATATGCCTACACTGAGGGCGCGGCTTGGCCACTTTTTAACGCAAGAGAAAACAAGCGTATCAAAAGCCATGTGATGAAATTGCCCTTGAATAAGATAAAATCGCGTCAATCCAACGCCCCCCCTTTGTCGTGCTTATTGTACCATATTTTTTTAGACGGAACAATCCACCGAAAAAATCCGACTTGTCATCGACACCTTCCCGTGAAATAATAAGAATACTTCGTTACGTTTTTTTAAAAGGAGGCACTATGCTTGGCATCATCGACGTAGGCGGCGGTATGCGCGACGTATTCGGCGCCGGGGTCATGGACTACTGCTTAGATCACAACATTCAATTCGACTACTGTTTGGGCGTCTCCGCCGGCGCGAGCAACCTGATCGGCTATGCGGCCAACCAACGCGGACGATCTAAAACCTTCTACACCGACTACGCCTTTCGCAAAGAATACATGGGCGTGGAACACTACAGACAAACCGGCGACTTCGTCAACTTAGACTACATCTACCATACCTTGTCCAAAGACGATGGCGAATACCCCCTGGACTACGACGCCTTCTGCCGATCGGCTATTCGCTACACCGTCGTCGCCACAGACGCCGCCACGGGAAAACCCGTCTACTTTACCGAGGCGGATCTATCCCGGAACCACTACGAACCCCTGGCGGCCAGCGCTTCTTTGCCCGTGGTAAATCGCCCCTTTCCCTTTCGGGGAAAGGCCTATGCGGACGGCGGCATTTCCGATCCCATCCCCGTGCAAAAAGCCGTATCCGACGGCGTCACCCGATGCGTCGTCATCCTTACACGGCCCAAAGACTTTTTCAGAAAACCGCGCAAAGACTTTTACTTCGCCTTTCGCCTTCGCCGCCACTACCCGAAACTGGCTCGCGCCATGATGCACCGCGCCAAAGTCTACAATCGACAACTGGAACAAATTTTGCACGCCGACAAAAAAAGCTGCCTCGTCATCGCCCCGGAATCCATCCTGCATATGAAAACTCTAAAGTTGGACAGAGAAAAAATGAACACCCTCTACGACAAAGGCTACGAACAAGGCGCGGAAATCGCCCGCTGGCTCTAGAAGCGTGCTTTTTTAGGAAAGTATATTCCGCAAAATACGAAAAAACCCTTCCCACATAGTGCACTGACCCCCAAAAAGTTGGACCGAGAAATCCAACCTTTGGGGGTCTTTTAATGGCAAAATACAGTTATGAACTGAAGAGGAAAATTGTCGAGGAATATTTATCCGGGAAGTCAAGTTCCCGTGACTTGGCAATGAAATACCAGATTGAAAAATCTGTTCTTAGACTATGGGTGAATAATTACAGACATTTTGGCGATGAAGGGTTCATGCACTCTAGAAATAATCGCGAGTACAGTCTAGAGTTTAAGTTAGAAGCCATTACACGTTACGAAACGAGCGAATGCAGCTATAGGCAACTTGCCCTTGCACTCGGTCTAACGAATCATTCCATGATCGCCAATTGGCGGAGACAGTACCGAGAGAAGGATCTTGAAGGGCTGCTCCCACATAAGCGAGGAAGACCTGTGACGAAGAAAGACGACCGCAATCAAGCATCGAAGTCTCTAACAAAGAAGGTGCCCCTTGATGTACCCACACGGGAGGCATCGGAAAACCGCATCAAAGAATTCGAAGCGGAAAACCGGAAACTCACCATTCTAAAGATGTTCTGGGAACAGTTGAGGAGTTTGAAGAGGGAAGAAGCAATACCGTGAACAGATGCAATCCGCGTAGAACGAACGTTATATAAAACAAAATCGAGCAAGCGAAATGCTTACTCGATTAAGTCCAACTTTATGGGGTCACTCTATAGCGGAAGGATTTTTTGTTTGTAGCAATAGGCCGTCGGCTTAGTTCTTTGTGTATTTTTTCATAAATAACAAGTACGCAACCGTGTTTGCGCCCATAATCAGTACCCAAGAAATCGGATACGCCGATACTAGCAATCGACACGCGCGGAGTGTCTCCATGTTCGGTGCGAAGCGATTAAATACGGCGATCACCCAGAAGATACGAAACACGCAATTGCCGAATAGGGCGGTGATCGTAGGAAAGGCGGATTGATTCATCCCCCGAAGGACGAACCCGGACGCGTCTTGCAGTCCCATTAAGGGGGCAAATGCCATGGTGGCGATCAACCCGATCTTTCCCGCCATTACGGACGCTTCGGAGTTGGGAGTGTATATGCGCAAAAGCGATTCTCCGAAAACGATCACCGCCGTCCCCAAAACCAGCCCGAGGAGTCCGTTGATGAGCAGGGTACAGCGGTAGGTTCTCTTTACCCTATCCATTTGTTTGGAACCGAAATTTTGCCCCGTAAAGGTCATGCAGCCCTGACTGAATGCGTTCAAAGAGAGGGCGACAAAGGCCATAATATTTCCGGATGCGGATTGCCCCGCGACAACCGCCGTTCCCAGAGAATTGAAAGAGCTTTGTGTCAATAACCCGGATACGGAAATGAGGGTACTCTGCAAGCCTGTGGGCAGCCCCAATCGCACGATTTTTTTGAGTTCTCCTCGATCCATAGAAAACTCCGTCGGTTTCAGGTGAAATACTCCGTGGGTCTTCGTCAGTTTTCTCACCGTCAGTATCGCCGAAAGGTATTGGGAAACGATGGTAGCTATGGCGACGCCGGCGACGCCTAAGTGGACGACGGTAACCAAAAAGACGTTGAGCGCTACATTGACGATGCCGGAAAAAAGCAGGTAACGGAAGGGAGATTTCGTGTCGCCTTTGGCGACCAAAATGGCTCTTGCGAAGGTGTAGATCATAAATCCGGGCTGACCGAGAAAAAAGATTTTCAAATAGGTGTTCGCCTGTCCGATAATGTCTTCCGGCGTACCCAGCAATTCCAACAGAAAGGGGGAGATGAAAAGCCCAACGATGGCCGTAAATATGCCGAGAATCACGCCAAGAGTGTAGGTTGTATGGATCACCTTATGCAATTTGGTATTTCCACTTCCCAATTCCGTGGACATGACGACGGTGGCTCCAATGGACAGTCCCGTAAACAAGCTAACCAAAATATTGATAATAAAGCCCGTCGAACCTACAGCGGCAACGGCCGTTTCGTCGACAAACTGTCCGATTACGACAATATCTGCGGCATTAAATAGTAACTGCAAAATATTGGCAAGCATGATGGGAACGGAAAAGGCAATTAGAGGTTTCAGAATAGGTCCGTTCGTCGCATCCAATATATTATTTTTCATTTCACGCTTCTCCTCGCTGTTAATATACACATGTGGCATATTATAGTAAAATGGAAGAAAGTCACGCAATGGTCAGTTTCCCGATTCTGAGGAGTAAGCCTCACATCCGACGTTATGAGTATTAAAAGAGGTCCCCATGAAAGAATATAAAAAGGATTTGCGGTACAAAAAGACCCACGAAGCAATTCAACTGCATTTTCGCGAGTTGTTAAAGACGACGCCTTACGAAAAAATATCGGTCACTTCTCTGGCGAAAAACGCCGGCATCAACAGAAAAACTTTCTATCTCCACTACGGTACCCTCGACGATCTTTTGCAGGAATTGGGCCGCGAGATTGTATCGAAGGGAACTTCGCGCGTCGAGAATTTCACGCTCCCGCAGGATTTAAGAAAGCTTATTTTTACGATTTACGCCTACTGGGAATCTCTGAGCCAAGAAGACACGAAAATCTTCCGCCTCAATCTCTCATCCGCCAATGTTTCCGGATTTACACAACATATGCGAGACACTTTCACGAATTTTGATGCGAATTTTCAGGGCGGAGATCCCAAGATGCAAAAAGTTGCGCTGGCTTTTATCGTCTATTCTATGGGGGTCTTTTACCGGGAATGGACGCTTTACCATACTGTTTCCACCCTCGAAGAGGCGGTGGATTTGGCCTATACCTTTATCACGAACGGCATAGGCGCAAGTAACAAGGCCTCCGATCTCTAATACACCTTCCGTCGAAAGAAAAAAGCCCCTCTCCGTTCACCGCGGAGAGAGGCTTTTTTGTGCAAAGGCATATACTCCCCTATCGAAAGAAATCGGCCGAAGCCGTTAAGGAAAAGACGCGCACCGGAAAAGAAAAATCGGGATGACGTGTCAAAACCAACAACAACCACACGCAACCAGAAGGAAATAAAAAAATAAAAACGGCTGAATTGCAACGCTAGAAGCAATCAGCCGCAATCACAAATGGTCGAGATGACAGGATTTGAACCTGCGACCCCATGTCCCCCAGACATGTACGCTACCAAACTGCGCCACATCTCGTTGTGATAGTAGTATTATAACAACTTTACGAGTCCTTTGCAAGTAGTCGGCACATATTTTTATTTTAGAGGATCTCTAAAGATCGGGCTGTCCATGGTCGCGGATATACAACCACAGGCCGAAAAAATGCCGAACCCTTTAAAATGCTTTACCGAGGATAAAAAGCGCGACGCGTCTTTCCGCCTTTCTCAAATTTTTCGTACATAAAAAGGAGCCTGCCCCACATGGGAAGCCTGTATAGGCTCCCACGCAGGATAGACCCAAAAAAGCGCATTCCGGAAATTTTCTTAAACTCCCTTATTTCATACACCTTTCGTTTCTTTTTCTTTAATACATTAAATCGTAAACATCCCAAAGGGTAAGCTCTTGGTTTATACCATCTTCCAGACCTTTGTGTCTTTCTTTTACTCCGTCCAGATGTGCTTCGTTGAAAAGGATGTATTCTCTTCCATCTCCCATGGCTGTAAACAACTTCTTTGCCGTATTTTCGTCGGCCTCGTCCGCATCCGGGCAGAAGATGCCCAGCTTGATGTGGTCGATGTGTGCCATTTTCAGTTGATCCTGTACGCATTCTAAGCCCGCAACCAAGCCATGTTTCGACGCTTGATAAGACGGATTGTGCCCGGTTCCGAACAGTAGCCCTTCAATGGAAGCTGTAGCGACGACATTCGCCTTCGTCTTTTGCTTCATCATAACGGGAAGAACTTCTTTCAGATAATAGATCGGCTCCATCAGATTCACGCCGATTACCCGATCCCAATCTTCTTTATTCGTAGTCGCTATATCGTCGCTTACGGTAGCTTCCGCTCCTAAGAATAATACGTCGATTGCGCCATATTCGTCCATGCACGTTTTGACCGATTCCTTTACGTCTTCATAGCCCGACGGGTCTTTTTGGATTCCTATAACGGGCGCATCCAGGTCTTTTATTTCGGAAACCAGCGCATCCAGTGCGTCGCGGTCCGCATCTACCAAGGCAAGTTTCATTCCCTTATCTGCCGCTTCTTTCGCAAAGGCCTTTCCGTAGCCTTTGCCTGCACCTGTGATGAGGGCAACTTTTCCCTTATAATCTTCCGCAGACGCTCCATCGACCGGTACATGGAAGGCTTTTTCTATGGCTCTGTGGCGCAGATCCAATTTTTCCATAAACTTCGGATGGGTTTGTACGTACAGTTGATTTTCTTCTATGGCTTTGAACAGGCGGAAGCCTACGTCGTCGATCGGCATCCCCGTTTGGATGGATACGCTTAAGAACTTCATCAGGCCTTTATACATATCGGACTTGTAGAATGGATTGTCGTCATCGTGAAACCGTTCCGGACGATGGCGTTCCGTGTGGTGGAAGTCGGTTTGGATAAATCCGGGGCAGAATACGGAAACGCCGATATAGTCGATCCCATTGTTTTTCAGATACGTTTTTACATTTTCCGCCAGAACCAAGGTGGCGTGTTTCGTCGCGGAATAGGTAAGGCCTGTGGCAGATCCGTGAAGAATGCCCGCAATCGAAGATACTTCCATAATATGCGCAGGCGTTTTTTGCTTGATCATAATCGGCAAAACTTCCATTAACATATACGCATGGCCACTCGTGTTGACAGCAACGCCCCAATCGAAGTCGACCACCGGCATATGGACCACGTCGCCCAGAGGGCAAACGCCGGCGTTGTCGTAGAGGACGTCGATTCTTCCGAATTTGTCCATTACTTCTTTTACAGTTCTTTTGACTTCTTCGTACACGGAAAGATCCGCCGTTACCGTCATTACGTCGCTTACTCCGAGTTGACGAAGCAATACTTTTACGCCGAAGACGTCACTTTCGTCGATATCTACCAGGGCAACTTTCATTCCGCGTCTTGCCGCTTCTATGGCAAAAGTTTTGCCGAATCCATTTCCCGCTCCCGATACAAGAGCTACTTTTTCGCTAAATCCTTTCATCGTTTTTCCCCCATTAATAATTCCAAGCGACGTTGTAAGCGTCTCTTAATGCTTCTAGTACGGTTCCTATTTTTTGGCTGTCGCCGTAGCTTCGAACGGTATCGCAAATGCCTTCAAACTCCTTGACGCAATCCGGTTGCGGTCTGCTTCCCAAGGCAAGTATGACCGTATCGAAAGCAAGCTCTTTGATGCTTCCCATGTCATCGCCTTGTGCCAATACTTTCACCTTAATTCCCGTGTCCGTAACTTCCACCAATTGATGGAGGGGCAAGAAGTTTACATTTTCTTCTTCCAGCTTTTTCAGTACGATGTTGCGAACTCTCGCGATTTCACTGGCGCCTATCGTGCCCGTCATTTCCACGATCGATACGTCTCTGTCCTCATCTTCCGTCTTTAAGGTGTCCGCTATTTCAAGGCCGGTGGCGCCAGATCCGATGACGGCCACTCTCTTGCCCGCTTTCTTTCTTCCTTCCAGGTAATCTTCTGCGACGATGACTTTGTCGGAATCGACGCCTTCAATCGGAGGTCTCATGGGGTTACCGCCGACACAGACGAAAATAGCTTCGGGGTGTAGTCCGGATACATTTTCTCTGTTCGCTTCCGTGTTCATTCGAACGTCCACGCCGGCTTCTTCCAATTCCGTCTTTTCCGTATCTAAAAACCATGCCAGTTTTTCTTTGTCATTTCCAAGAGAGCCGACGTGCAATGCTCCGCCCAGATGATCGTTCTTTTCGAATAAGGTCACATCGAAGCCTCTCTTTGCCAGAAGAATGGCCGTTTGCATTCCGGCAGGGCCGCCGCCGACTACGACCGTCTTTCTTCCGTCGCCGTCTTTTCTTAATTTGTTTTCGTCAAAATGCGCTTCGTTGCCCAAGATGGGGTTGACGGAACATTCTACATGACGCCCTTTCGATTCCGCTTCGATGCAGCGGTTGCAACCGATACATTTTCGGATCAAATCGCTTCTGCCTTCTTGCGCTTTCTTCGCCCAGTGCGAATCGGCCAATTGGCCTCTTCCTACCGATACAAAGTCACATACGCCTTCTTCCAAAAGCCCTTCCGCAAACTCCGGCTCTTTAATGACGTTGATGGCAAATACAGGAATATTTACAGCGTCTTTTACAGCCTTGGCGATGTATTTACGGGATCCTTGTTTGTAAGAATACATAGGAATAATTTCTTGTGCGGTTTCATAGATCCCACAAGATACGTGGATATAATCTACGCCTGTTTCTTCCAGGTGTTTGGCGATCTTTACAGCCAAATCTTTCGTAATTCCTTCTTCTCCCATAAATTCATCGGCAGAAATACGAATTCCTAAGGGAAATTTCGGTCCGCAAATTTTTCGAATTCCTAGAATGATTTCATCGACGAACCGCATTCTATTTTCAAACGATCCGCCGTAGGCGTCCGTACGTCGATTGGAAAACGGCGACATCCATTGATTGAGTAAATACCCGTGCGCTGCGTGAAGTTCCACGCCGTCCATTCCCGCAAGCTTCGCAAAAACGGCCGCTTTAATGTATTTGCCTTGAATATCTTTCGCTTCTTCTATCGTCAGTTCGTGCGGCATTTCCTTGCATCGTTCCGTCGTAAAGGCGGACGGTGCGACAACTCCCGCGCCGTCGGGGTTCATTGCGGAAGAACCTTCGCGTCCCGGGTGGTGCACTTGTAAAAATATTTTTGTTCCGTAGGCGTGTACCCGATCTGCCAATCGTTGAAGACCGGCGATATGTCCCAGCCGCGTCGCCGCAATTTGCGTTGCCAATCCCCAGCCGTGTACATCGTCAACTCGGCAGATTTCCGTAATAATAAGGCCGCAGCCTCCTTTGGCTCTCTCTTCATAATAGCGAATCATATCTTCCGTTACTTCGCCGTTAAGATTTGCAAGGCCCGTGCCCATCGGCGGCATAACGACCCTGTTTTTTAATGTGAGACTGCCAATTTGTCCTTGTTCAAACAGTTTCTTCAATTCCATACGATCACCTTTCTACATTCCTATAACTCTGGTTACCAAACGTTTTCCTCAATCATAGACTAAAACAAAAAAAAATTTATGTCAAGTATCAAGTTTTGGAATTGCGGCATGACATCTATTTATACTTTTCCTGTCATTCGAAGAAATCGGCTCGATCGGGTTTTCTAAGGAAAAAATAACCCTTCGGGGCATGAAACTTTCCGAAGGGCGACTTCCGTTTGATCCGCTCCGCGGCGGCAAACATTCCTTATAAAATTTTCCCGGAACGCTTTTTTCAGCTTTGATCGCGGAATTTGCGATACCGCATAAATTCGTCAAAATCGTCGATGATAAGAAACGGGTTCACTTGCTTTTCTTTTCCTATCGTCGTCGGAAGGGTGGGCAACCCTTCTTCGCGCAGGCGGCGCACTCGCTCCAGTTCTTTTTTCGCGATGTCGTTTTTTACATACGTTACGCTCTGTTGTAAATTGGACAAGGAATATTCGTGGGCGGGATAGACTTTCACCCCATCGTCCAAGGTTTTTAACCCTTGCAAGGTCTTGAACATGGCTTTGTAGTCGCCGCTGAAGACGCGGCCGCAGCCGGAGAGAAAGAGGGTGTCTCCGATGAACAGATGCTCGCCCATGGCATAGGCGACGTGGCCTTCCGTGTGTCCGGGCGTGGCGATCACTTCAAAGGTCTCGCCCAACAGGTCGATGGACTCGCCCCCTTTCACCACGTCGGTGGCCCGCTTCGTTTCTTCCGGCCCGTAGACCGGCACGGGATACGCCTTTCGCAGGGCATTCACGCCGCCAATGTGATCCGGATGCTTATGGGTTAAGAGTACGGCTTCCAACGTGTAGCCTTTTTGCCCTATCACGCGCAACAGAAGATCCGCTTCGGAGGGATCGACGACGACGATTCTTTTTTCTTTTTCGATGATCCAAATATAATTGTCCGACAGTGCCGGCAAGGGCATAATCTTCATTTCCTTCACCTCACGACATTCATACCCAAGAAAGGGCGACGCCACCGATTTCTCTCGTGAAAAACGGTGGCGCATCCTTTTTATTTACAGCATTTCTACAAACGCGGTTAAGCGGGTATTTAATTGACCTACGTCGGCTTGAGAATAGTCGGTTTCTACGGCGATGTAGGGGATGTTTTTCTTTTCGTTGGCAAATTTTTGAATGGTCGAGGATTCAATATTGTAAGTGTGGCAAGCGGTCAGGACGATTTCCACGACGCCGTCCACCTTGTACTTGTCGATGAGGTAGTCTAACAGTTCGATGCGATTCGGATTCGGCGTCATGACGGAACAACCGATTTGAATGTAGCGATCGGCCAAGGCGTCGATCAGTTCGTCTAAGGTTTCGCCGCTGTCGTCGACAAAGTATTGGGATTGTTTTTCTCCGATGCAGTTTTCGAAGCTTACGACTACCGCACCGTTATCTTCTAGGGCTTTAATGACTTTTTGGGGCGCACCGCCAGAGGGGCAGCCGGTAATCAAAATTCTCGGCTTCTTTTCCCTTTTGGCGGGATCGTATTCTGCCAGGATCTTTTCTTTCACTTCGTCCAATTCTTTGGGAACGGATTCTTTGTCGAAATTGTAAAAATTGGAATTTAAGACGGAATGAATGTCGAAACCGTCTACGGGTGTCGGATCGTTTACCATGACTTCGCACAGTTCTTGCCGCGCCCGACGAATGTCGTTGGTGACTTCTATGGCTTTCTTCAGATTTTCATAGGTAAGTTCGGTGTCGAAGCGTTCTTCCAAAAACGCGGCGACTTTGCGCACTTCTTTTTTCCAAAGTTCGCGGGCATCGGCGGATTGGGAATTGGGAAGCTCCATAATGTAGACGTCTTTAAATTCGCTCATCATTTCGTACATTTTCTTCTTTCCGTCACAGGTGGTTTCCCCGATGACCACGTCGGAGAAGTGGAAGAAGGGACACTTGTCCGTTTTGCCGAAACCGTAGCTGGATTTAATCAAAGGGCACAGGTTCTTCGGCAGGTCTTTTTCCGCTTCGGCCACGGTTTCGTCGCTGGTGGAGCAAAGGCCCACAGTGGCGAGACCCATGGCGTGGGCGATTTCTTGAGGAAAATACGTACAGTAGATGCCTACGACGGGAATATTTTGATCTTTCACCTTTTTTACGTTCATAAAACCGGTTTTTCTGGCGTCTGCAAATTCATCGAAAATTTCCGGCAAGTCCTTAATGATTTTTTCCATGTTTCCTCCTATATTCCTTTCTGTCCGTTTCTTTTTTTCTTTTCCTTGGCGAGCAGAGCCGCGCCGATGGCTCCTGCAAATTGACCCTTGTCACTGTTCCACACACGGCGATCCAATTTTTCCGAAAGTACCTCTGCGAAATAAGGTACTTGGCTCAATCCTCCAGTCAAAATAACTTTTTCGGGAAAACTCATGCGGCCCGTGAGCCCCGCGACTTTGTTGGCCACCGAGTCCACGACGCCGGCGGCGATGTCTTCCCTCGGCCGCCCCTCGCCGATGTAGCTGATAATTTCCGATTCGGCAAAGACCGTGCACAGGGAGCTGATAGAAATTTTTTCGCCGATCTTTGCCATTTCAAAGAGCTCGGTCATGTCCACGGCCAAGCGGTTGGCCATGACTTCTAAAAATTTTCCCGTGCCGGCGGAGCACTTGTCGTTCATTAAAAAGTCTTTCACCATGCCGCCTTCCACGAGGATGACCTTCGTGTCCTGACCGCCCACATCGATAACACCCACATCGTCGCCGGCGAGTTCTCTGGCGCCGCGGCCGTGGCAGGTAATCTCGGTAACGACAAAATCGGCGAAGTCCACGGAAACGCGACCGTATCCCGTGGCCACCACGCGCACATCGTCGCTTCTGACGTCGATTGACCGGCGCAGCAGGCGCTTTTCAATTCCCCGAGCCGTTTCCACGGAGCTCCAACCGGTGGGTTCAACAAACCGAACCGCTTTGTCGCCGAAACCCCACACCTTTGCCGCCGTCGAGCCGATGTCGATTCCAATAAATTGCAATGCATTACTCCTTCCGGTGCAAAATCTCGACAAAATCCAATTGCTTTTCCTTCATCAGCCGCCTAAGATCCGTCTCTTCCCGTAAATCGTGTTTCCACGCGTAGCCGCAACCGGCACTAAGATCGTCGGGCAGGGGCATGAGTTTGCCGTGAAGTCCTTTCGCCTCCACGGCCTCTTCCATGGCGATGGCGTCGGTAACATTTTCAAAGGTGACGATCAGTACATCCTCCATCGTTCACCAGCTCCTTTCTCAATTCATCCAGTGCCTCTAAGGCCGCGTCGATTTCTTTTTCCGTCGTAAAGTAGGAGAAAGAAAAGCGAACGGCGCCGACCTTTCGCGTGCCCATGGCCTCGTGAATTAAGGGGGCACAGTGAGCGCCGGTGCGAACCATGATTCCGTAGCGAGATTCCAAAAGTTCCCCCACTTTCGACGAGGGCACGCCCTTTACATTCACGCTGACGACGGCGGTTTTTCTCTTCGGATCCTTGGAGCCGTAGACGATCACACCGTCCATCGTCGAAAGACCTTTTAAAAACCGCTCCACCAAAGCCTCTTCGTGGGCGCGAACGGCCTCGATGCCCACCTTATTTAGAAAGGTGAGGGCGCCGTGAAGCCCGGCGATGCCATGTCCGTTTTGCGTTCCCGCCTCGAGCCGCGTGGGCATGGCGTCGGGCTGGCGCTTATTGTAGGAGTCGACGCCACTTCCTCCCACTTTCAAGGGTTTCACGTCTACACCTTCGCGAACGTAAAGTCCCCCGGTGCCCTGAGGACCCATTAAAGCTTTGTGCCCCGTAAAGGCCAACAGATCGATCCCGCACTTCTCCACGTCGATGGGGATCGCCCCCACCGTTTGGCTGCCGTCGACGATAAAAAGCAGTCCATGGGCGCGGCAAAAAGCGCCGACTTTTTCGATATCCAACACATTGCCCGTCACATTGGACGCATGATTGACGACGACAGCCTTGGTATTGGGCCTCAATAACGCCTCCAGCCCGGACAAATCCACTTCTTCGTCGCCAAAAATGGGCAAAAAATCCAAAGCACAGCCGCTTCGGTACAGAGGCCGCAGGACGGAATTGTGTTCGGTCACCGTGGTGATCACGTGATCCTCCGCTTCGATAACGCCATGGATAGCGACGTTTAACGCCTCTGTGGCATTCAGCGCAAAGGCGATCCGCTTAGCACTGCCGCCTGCATGAAACAGATCCGAAAGCAACGTACGCGTCCTGTACTCCAGTCGCGCCGCCTCGAGAGCACCGTGCCCTGTGCCTCGACCCGCGTTTCCGATGGAATTCAGCGCGCCTACAATCCCCATTTCCACTTCCTTCGGCTTTTTCATAGATGTCGCCGCATTATCTAAGTAAATCATCGATACCTCCTTTCGAACCTCTACATACAATATAACATGAAACAAATTTCGCGTATTGTTTTCCCCCATTCATCGAAAAATAATATGTTGGAGTTTGTCCATTCAGATTTTCTATCGCAGGCCCACAAAAAAAAGAGCCCACAGGCTCTTATTGTAATCGCTCCACTACGCTCTTTAAATACTTGCCGACCACTACGGAAAAGCGTTCCAAATCTTTGATACGCACGAAATCCGTCCCGAAGATAAGTTTCTCCTGGTCCAATTCCTCGTCCTCTCCCGTGAAAACGCCGAGAATCGCCCGCTGCTTCAGCTTGCCTTGCAAAACTTCCGCCGCCGTGTCGTACACCGCCTCTTCCCCTTCGTAATCGCACACGCCGCCTTTGTTGGCGTCCAGGCCGATGGAAAGAAGGTCATTGGGCATACCGTCGGAAAGGACGATCAACACCTTCGTATCCGCCTCGATTTCGTCCATCGTTTCAAAGACGTAGCGCAGGGCAAAGCCGTCGCGATTGGATCCGCTGGCCTTGTAGGAAAAAATCTCGCGATTTTCCTTCGCTTCGTCTTTGTAGTCGCGAAAGATGCGAATAATTTGGTAATGAAAGAGGTTGCAAAAACCCATGACCCGCGTGGGAATCCTTAACTCCGTTAAGGCCTCGGCGATGAGAAAGCCTTGAATCGCCACTTCCGCCTGGCGATCTTGCTGGGATCCGCTCATGTCCAGGAGAATATCCACGGCAAAGGAATTTTCCTGTTCAAAAGAATTTTTCTTAAAAATGCGCTCATCTCCCAAGACCTCGTGGCGCCACAGTCGGCTCGTGTCGATGGCTCCGTTAGCGGCGTGCACCGCCTCTTGGGAGGAGTCGTCCAAAAGATTTTTGCGAATGATTTCTCGCAACTCGAAAATGGATCGTTCGTAAATATGGCGGTCTTTGTCGTAAATAGCCTCGGTTTCTCTTCTTTGGGCGAGGATTTGCTCTTCGAAAAATCGCGCGCCCATATCATTTTCAAACTGTCCCCGGGTCACGTGCAGGCGCATCCCCTGGTGTATTCCCGTAGCGATGATCGTCTCGATTTTTTTCGCCTTTGCCGGAGGCAGGGCCTCTACGCCGTAGTGCTTTCTTACGCGACTCAACGTGCGCGCCTCGCTGTCTGCACGCCCCTTGGAAATGGATGCGTCCGATTCCACCACCTTGGACGTATCGCGAATGACGCCGGAAAACTCCGCAGACTCGATAATCTCCGTATCCCTGTTTTCCATAGGCTCGGACTTCTGTTCCACGATCTTCCGCTTTTTTTTCTTCTCCGGCTGTTCAGGTTGCGTCGGAACGTGCTTATCTTCGATCTTTTTTTCCACTTCAAAGGTGAGGGTCGGATTTACGTGGAAGTGTTCCCGCCACAAGCGGGACAGATAGTCGTAAAATTCACCTTCCGTCTTTAATCGATCCCCGGCGATCAATTTGCGCATTAAGGGTTCTAAAAACGTGCCCGCACTCATGGGCTTGCCCATGCGATACGCCGCATACTGCATATCGATCTCCTGAGCCATGTCCCTTTTATTCAAAAAATTCAGATCCCGAAAGCGGCGTTTGTACGCATCCTTCGCCATAGACTTGATTCCCGGCCGTTCGCGATACAAAGCGGCCTTCGTATATTGTAAGGCCAAAATGCGGGCTACGGTGCGCATATCCTTTCCGTTGGAAACCGCCTCCGTATTTTTCGCCACGAAATTTGCCAGGCGATTTTTCGGGAAGGCCCGATCGATCATGCCCGCTTCAGCGGCATCGAACCCGTCGCCTTCGCCAGCGTAGCGTCGCTGATAATTGCCGCCGACGGTCCAATAGACGTTTTGCCTACGCTTGTCCGTCCAACTCATCGAAAGAGTTCCCCTCGCGTCACATCTTTAGCGAATAAGGTGTCGATCACATCCTCCACCACTTCTTTTTCGAAACGGTCGAAGGATTTGTTTACGATCCCCATATTCAAGGCGTCCTTCACGGAAAGCCCTCGTTCGATCATTCTTAGAGCGCCGAAGAGTCCACGCATATCTACCGCCTTGGAAGAAATTTCTCCTTCTAAACTTTTGTTTTGAAGATCCGTAAAGAGCCGGGCAAAAAGAAGCATTCCGTCTTCGTTCAGATGGGTCTCTTCCCGTAAAATCTGTTTCAACCCTTCTCCTTCTAAAATCGGCATATCGATGACCATAAAGCGGCTGATCAAGGCCTCGTTCAATTCCCGCGTGCCCATGTAACCGTAGTTCATCGTACCAATAAATCGAGTGGCGTCGTCTAAGGGAATACGGTCGTAGCCCGGCACGTCGATCATGCGGCGAAAGTCCAAAGCCGAGTGAACTACGGAGAGGGATTCATTTTTCGCCATATTAATTTCGTCGAAAATCGCAAAGCCGCCCAATTCCGCCGCCAAGGTAACCGGCCCCTTCTTAAGAACCACTTCCCCGTTTCGGAAGGTATCCACGCCGATCAACGAGGCGCTGTCCACGTTCACATTTAAAGACATATTCCACATGGGGCGGTTGAACAATTGGGCCAAGTTTTCAGAAAAGACGTTTTTCCCCGTCGCCTTGGGTCCGGACAACAGAATATGATACCCTGACAACATGGCGTAGATCGCTTTTTCCCAAATTTCCTTCCCGTAGTAACGGTAAATAGAGACGGGAATCCGATCTTTTACGGAAGGATCCACCGGGTGTTCCTTCACAAAATCCTCTACGTCTTTTAACAGGGCTTTGTCGATGGCTTGCTTGTTTAAAAATTCTACCAGTTGTTCTCTCTTCATGTTCTTCCCTTCTCTATAGCAATGCGCCCTCGGCGCGCTCCTTCAATCGGATTTATGCCCTCTCTTTTTTGGAGAAAAGCAATTTTTTTATCTGTTCGATTTCGTCAAACTTCATGACGTAGGCCAAAATAAAGTAACTCACTCCCGCTACTGCAATCGCGACCATCAGCGCCTTATTCGGCGAGACTCTTCCGGACAAAAATCCTTCGACTCCCTTTGCGATCACCCCCATCGCCGCCGATGCGAAAACAATTTTTCCCATGTTTTTCATTCCGGAAGAAAGGTTCAATCCCTCTCCTCCGCCCTTTAAGTGAATCAACATTCCTACAGCGCCCACCCAAAGAGACAAAGAGGTGCCCATGGCGAGTCCGCGAAGGCCGTAGATCTTTCCGAGGAGAATACTCAACAAGACGTTTACCGCTACCATGTAGGCGGCATTGATCATGGGAAAGGAGGCATCTTTTCGGCTGTAGGAAATGCGTATGCCGATTTCCCGAATGCCGATGGCAAACAGTCCCGCGGCGTAAAATAAGAGCACTTCCCCGGTGACGCGCACGTCGTCGGCGGAAAAGGCGCCGCTTAAAAACAATAGCCGCACGATTTCTTTATGAAAGCACATAACGCCCACCGTCGCCGGCAAGACGAAAGCCGCCATAAGAGAAAGACCTTCCCGAAAGACCCTCCCGAGTTCGGCCTCGTCGCCCTTTTCTACAAGGTTCGCCATGGAGGGATAGGTTACCGTCACGATGCTTGTTACCACGATCCCGGTGACGAAGCCTTGAATCTTCGTGGCGTAATTGATGACCGCTACGCCGGCGGGGTCGATCATTGAGGCCAGGGCCTTACTTATGATAGTATTGAGTTCCAAAACCGATGTGGACAATAAAATCGGCAGAATCAGCAGCCACAATTTTTTCATGGCCGCCCCGGTGACGGGATAGCCACGACGCAGCTGGAAGCCGCTCTTTTTCAAATAGGGTAAAAAAATGACGTACTGAATACAAAAGGCAAACAAAATACCGAAGGCCAAGACGCGTAAATCGCCGGCGCGTCCCAAAATCATGGCGACGATTAACGCCGAATTCATGACTACGGAATGGAACATGGATACGATAAAGTGGGCGTGAATCTGTAAATAGGCTTTAAAAATAGAAAAAACGGCAGTTACCGCGATGCTTAAAGCGCTTACACGGCTCATGGCCACGGTTTTTTCAAAAACGTCGCCGTCAAATCCCGGCGCCATCAACCCCACCAACTGTGGCGCGAAGAGTACGGCCAAAAGACTGATCCCCAAGGCCACAAGAGCCACACTCCACGTTAAAGACGTGGTAAATCGATCCGCCTCCTCCTTTCCGTCTCGATGGGCGAGAGCCGTGTAGACGGGAATAAAGCCGCCGGAAATAGAGCCTGCGAATAAATTAGACAACACCATAGGCAAAGTAAAGGCGATAAGAAAAATATTTGCCACCGCCGAGGTTCCAAAAAAATGGGCTAGGGCTTTTTCCCTAGCCAATCCAAAACACTTGGTCCCTATGGTAATAAGCATTAACAAGAGGGATGTATGTTGCATAAGGCCCTACTTTAAAATGCCAAAGCTGTAACCATCGCTTCTAAGAGCGTCGATTACACCGGGCAAGGCATCGGCGGAAAGCTGTTTCGTTTCCGCGTCGTGCATTAAAATGACGATCACCGATCCGTCCTCGTTTTTCGGCATGGATTTTTTCAAAAATTCCACCAAACCCGACGCCGTCGTAGGTCGTCGGCTGGCCGGTTCCGCATCGCCTGTAAGAGCGTTCCAGTCGATCCAGGAAACGCCCATATCCTTCAATTTTTCATCGGCGCTCTCCAAGCTCTTCCAGCTCATGTGGCCGCCGGGGTAGCGCCAAACGCCGGAGTGGAAGTTCTTGCCTAAAAGCTTCTGCAAGGCACTTTGTGCCTGTTTCGCTTCCTCTTCAATGGCGGCAGCATTGCCTACGCGCCCGGGGTACAATTTTTGATAGTCGTGACTATAAGAGTGCAGGGCGATGGCATTGCCTTCGGTAAGTTCGCGTAGTAAAATGTCGCGATTTTTTTCCTGCACGCTTTTCCCTATAACGAAAAAGGTGGCGTGGGCATCTTTTTCTTTTAAAGTATCCAATACCTGCGGTGAAATCTTATGGTTCGGACCATCGTCAAAGGTTAAAAAAGCAATTTTCTTTTTTCCGGTGTATTCCTTTTTCCCTTCAATAATATCGGAAATTTCGCCGGCATCGTAGGCGTAGCTCGAAGCACGGGTAATGTGATTTTCCCCTTTCGCCAAGCGGATTTCGATGCGGTCGTTAATAATATTATTCGTTAAGTTTCCGATTTCCTGCGGCGTATACGCCCGCTTCGGATCCAGCGCATCCATATTTTTAAGGACGAACCATTCGATTTGATTGCCCCCTTCGCCGGAGGATTGGCCGACCATGCCCTTCAACTTGTGAAAAGCCGCGCCAAACAGGACGACGATGGCGACTAAAAGCACCACCCCTCTTAAGCGAGCCCGGCGCTTTCTCTTTTGAATGCGAATTTTTCTGCGCCTTCTCTCTCTTTCCATTTCTTCTCTGTGCATAACTCCTCCTTAAGGATGTACGGTAATACTTTGGGCGATCTTCGCCCCGTCGCCATAGACGTAGCCTTTTAGCACGTGACCGTTCCACAACCACGAGACCTGGCGTCCAAGCAAGGTATCCTCGATATTGGTCATGTCCAAATCGTACGCCGTATCGGACATAACATCGCGTAACTTAACCGTCGTTCCCTGACCCAGAGCCAGGTAGCGACCGCTTAACAATTTTATACTATGGCCGCGGCCCGTGTCGTAAGCGTACGTCGCCACACATCGGCGATGTTCTATACTCCACACGCGCACGAGCCCCGTTTCCCTGTCGTCCGTCACAATATAAGACGACGCCAACTGAAAATCCGCCACGCCCTCCTCGGGCATACGCCAGCCGCCATCGCTCCCTTCATGGAGGTACAGGCGTCCGTCGGCTCGAAAGAGCACGCGACCCTCTTGCACGTCGAAAGTTTCTACCGGACGCGAAACGACGCGCGTGAGCACCTTCGTTTCCGGATGAAAAGCGTAGATGCCGTCGTCCGTTTGAAAGTACACTGTGTCTCCGTCCAAGCGAACTCGATCGGCTCCCTTCATGGCGTAGGGCACGGAGTAAATCTTCCGCTCACCCTTTTCCACGGGATAAAAAAACATACGCCGCCCGTCTCGCGCCAACGCCGTCTTCGTTTTTTCGTCGTAATCTTCCGGAGCCTGAAGAGCCAGGTCGCCGCGATAGCTTAGGGCCTCTTTGTCGTTCAACTGAAACAGACTTCCCATGCCGCCGGGCACTTTTTCGCCCCAGCCCCACAGGTGGGTGCCATTTATGTCAAAAATCATCGTGGCCATGGACCCGTCTCGGTAGGGATGAATGCTTCCCACCTCCACGGCGCGGGCGGGCACGACCTTTGCCTCTTCTTCCGGCGGAAGGATGACCATGCGGCTTTCATCGTCGGACACGTTCACCGTATAGCCCATTTGTTCGAGAAAAAAGACCAGCGGTACGTAAAGGACGTCGCCTTCTACCGTCGGATAGGCCTCCACGTGGATGCGCCCGCTTTGCTGAATGACCACAGGCTTATCCACAGCCATGACGACGCGATTCATTTGATTGATGGCGACGATCTTTTCATCGGAAAAATAGCTGATGCGCTTTTTCCCCACCATACGTTCCATATCTTTGAAGGCCACGGCCCAACGGCCGTTGATTTTCTTCAAAGGATAGGTATAATACACTGGCTCCGTCTTGCTTTTCAACGGATTGTAGCGCACCATCTCCGGCGCGACGACCGGCGTCTCAACGGAAGGCGGCGACGCCTTGACGTCGCGAAAAAAACGCTCCTCCGGAGAATAGGACTTTGCCGCCATGAGGATCACGGCGAGCAAGATGCTTGCAATAAAAGCCGTTACTCTTTTGGTCATCTCGTCGCCTCCGTCCTTTATTTTACCACAGCTTTTCCCCGGAAACTTCTAAATTTAGACAGTCGTTATCATTCAAAGAGGGGAATGACATTGTTCTTTTTTACAAGACCCATGTAACCAAAGGCCGCCTCGCCGAAAGTCGTAAGAAAAAATTCATAATCTTCAGGCGGATGCAAGGCGATTTGATACAGATCCAAATCCCGTCCCAGTTCCCGGATTCGCCAGCGAATTTGTTCCTCCCGACCGTCGCCCGTGCCGCCGACGATGTGTTTATTGGCCGCGCCGGGCGCCAACGCCGTGGCAAAGATTTCCCGAAAAGGCCACGACTGAAAATACGGATCGGCTTTGTTCAAATTCTCATTCAAAAGGGTGCTCACCCAAAGAACCGCCTTTTTCTCGTCGTCCAATGGAAGGTACTTTTCCAAATTCACAGTCGGCGTTAAAATTCCCTCCTCTTCGACGAGCATTCCCTTTAGATGGGCGAACTTTCTGAAAAACACCAGTTCCGGGTAACTGCTCTCCCGATGGGCCTTGCTCGTCTGAATAAAAACAGGCACTCGCTTTAACATGTAGGCGAGGCTCCACTGATTAATGGCTCCCGTTTTGGTAAGGACCAAGTCTTCTTCTTCAACGGCTTCCAAGTAGCGGTCGAATTGTTCCAGCCACCGAGATGGCGAGGTCATTTCCCCGCGGGCATCTTCCAAGCTTCCGAGACGATACATTCCGTGAACCGATCGAGTCAAAAGTCGCTTATACGCCGGGATTTTCTCCCGCGCCGGCTCCAATTTTTCCCGCGCCGCGTCGTTTTTTTGTCGTACACACCAATAGTGAAGAAGTTCGTAAATGCGCGCCATTTGCGCGTCGTCGGCGAAATCTCCGTTCTCGGACGCCGCGTCCATGAGCTTATCATAATTCGTAAAGCGATTATCTTCCAAGGTCAATCCGTCCGCCATCATGACCTTGGATTCCATTTGCTCGAGCAGGTACATATCGCTGATGATGGTCTCCTCATCTTCGGCAAATTGCGGTACCAGGGCGAGAATGCCGTCCGCCGACTCCGTGTCGAAAAAGTCGTCTTCTTCCAATTCCACTGACAGGTTCTCCCTCACCGCCTCACGCGCTTGCCCCAAGGCGATGGCATAGAGAAAGAGTACTTCCGGATTCCCTTTTTTTAAGGTGGCCTTATAGGCCTCGCTCTTTTCTTCTATCATGGGCTGGCGCTTTTTGAGCTCATCTACGACGGTGCAAAAGCTCTCACGCAGATCCTCCTCCACTACTTGAGGCGCGTGAAAAAGAAATTCGCCCACGGACGTATGAATGATGCGGCCGAGAAAAACGTCCCCTTCCTTCAATGTCTCGGTGCTTTCCGACGTCCGGAGCACCACAGCCGGCTCGGGAAATAGAATGCTCTGCACGTAAGGGCCTTCCTCGGACTTATAGTTCACCCGGTAAATGCCAATGTACGATTCATAGATGCGCTCTAAATAGGGCTCCACACTCCGCATTTTATGTATATGACGCCAAAACTCGCCGATCAATTGGGTGGTCGTGGCGCGATTTTCCTCCGTATCGAACATCAGCCACGCGGCCAGGTCGAAGTGGGAAATACTCCTCCGCATGGGCTCGTACATTTCTTCATCCTGAAACAAGTCATCCATGGGAATGCTGTGGCGGGCAGAATCCACAATCGCCGCCACGTCGTCCAAAGTTTTTAGCCAAAGCTGTATATTAGACATGGGTTACTCCTTCTTCGTAGAGAGCTTGAATGACTCGAAGCTTTTCCAGTACCGCGTGTACGTGGTAGTTTACGATGACATCGGGAACCGCTTCGTCCGTTCCTTCAAATAATTCCGTGTAGTGAAATAATTCCTGAATGATTAATTTATTCTCCATCGTAAAGCGCGCAGAAGTAATATCCAACTGTAACAGCACGCGCAGGGAAATGAAGCTTTCACTGAATAGATTTAAAAGCCGTTCCACACCGCTAATATCCACGTCGCGAGAAAAGGGCTCGGAAATTTCTTTTTTTATAAACTCAAAAGAGTCTTGGGTTTGAATCAATTCCTTTTGCAGTGCGTCCAACTTCGGTTTTTCATCGGCGAGAATAATGGCCTCGGACAGGCGAAAAATATCTTCGTACGTCTTTTCCAAAAGCATCTCGAAGTTGTGCTTCGGCGTGGGCCGGGCGATGAGATAGTTGATCGCCAAGGAAACAAAAATCCCCAAAAACGTCCCGGTAAGGCGGTTTAAACCATAAATCAGCTGGGATTGATAGGAAGAAAAACTCGCCACGAAAATAATGTTGGTAAGATTAATGAAACGGGTCATATTAAACTTCAGCAAGGTGATGATAATAATAATGATGCCGATGCCCGCAATAAAGGGTCGAATATAAATATTGTCCGTAATAAGGGCCAAGACATAACCTAAGACCACGCCCATGACGCAGGTAAACATTCGGAGCCGTACGGCCTTGTGTGTTTCGTAGACGGAGGGCTGCATGGTGGTCATGGCGGCAATCACTACGAACAGGGGCGTGTGGATCCCCAACACATTGGACAGCAACAGACCGACTACCACGGCCAACGCCGTCTTAAAGGTGCGCATCCCCACGTGGGGCAAAAAATTTTTTATTGGCGCTAAACTCAAACTCTCTTCTCCTTTTCGCTCTTCTAGCAAAAGTATAACAAACTGGAAAAAATCTGCAAGGCCGCTTGCCGTTTCAACTGCAACAATCGGGGTATTATATTAAAAAGTAGTGAGAGGAGACATGACT
>JAEXBU010000036.1 GCA_023393815.1 Bacillota bacterium
TTTTGAGCATTCTATTTTGTATGTTCGCAGTCACGGCATTGACGCAGCTCCGGGCACATACCCACATTGCTTCGTTAAATGCAGCCATCGAAAGTCAAAATGAGGCTATGGAAGATATGGACAAAACCTACAGGGATATGCGGGCCGATTTAGATGCCATTAAAAATTCAGACGAAATGATGAGAAAAGCGAAATTTCAATTGGGAATGGTTTATCCCGATAACGATCAGGTGAAATATATCGATGTTCGCCTGCGCAACGAAGAAAATGATGTCAACGAAAACGTCTATTTGAACCCGGTCATTTCCGTTCTGCATATTTTCAATAGAAAGTAGGAGTCTCTTGTGGGAGAGCAGAAAATAAAACAGACGAAAAGAGTGAGAAAGAGAAAAAGAGATCGTCGATTTCTTTTGCCCCATCTGCGGCGGATGGATAAGAAGGTGGCGCTTCTGTCCGTGTTTCTCTTCTTACTCTTTTTTATTTTATGGATTCGCGTCGGCTATTTACAAATCGTCGACGGAGATAATTTTACCCGCGAAGCCTTAGCGATTCAAACGAAGGTGCGCAAAAAACCCGAGCGCGGCATGATCTTCGATGTGAATGGAAACAAGTTGGTAGGAAACATTAGCAAATCTGATATTTATGTGGATACGGCCGTTTTGGACAAAGCCAAAAATGGCGATATCGAGCGAAAAAAGTTACGAAATTTTTCGTTAAAGAGCTTGGATATGAGCGAGACAGAATACGACGAGCGTATGAAAAAAAGTGGCCATGTCCTCTTAAAGGGAAATGTGGATCGCTCCGTAGCGCTTCGCTTGAAGGATTCGGATATTCCCGGTGTAGTCGTGGAAGATTTTGAGGCTCGAACCTATCCGAACAGCGACTTGGCGTCGCTTATTTTGGGCTTTACGGGAAAAGACGGAGAAGGTCGTTATGGCGTCGAAAAGTTTTATAACGACGATTTGCGCCTAGCCAAGTCCCGGGCGGTAAAAAAAGACAATTCGCTCCCGGTGCAGGCGGGTGCCAATCTGAAGTTGACAATTTCTGAACCGCTTCAGCGAAAGGCCGAAGATATTTTAGATACCCATCAGGAGAAAAATCGCGCCCACCGCATAACGGTGATCGTTCAGGATACGCAGACCGGGGCTATTCGCGCCATGGCATCCACCGACGACTACGATTTAAATCATCCGTACAGCCCGACGAGCAAAGAGCAAAGGGCCGTTTGGAAGGACTTAAAAAGCGAGCAAAAGTCCAAGCTTTTATTTGACAATTGGCGAAATTTTTCGATCAGTGATACCTACGAACCGGGTTCAACCTTTAAGACCATTACGGCGGCGGCCGCTTTGGAAGAGAATACGTCGAATCCGAAAAAACACTATTATTGTACGGGCTATGTACGGGACATACCGGGGGTTACCATTACTTGTACGTCTCTTCCGAATCCGCATGGGGATATTACTATGGACAAGGCATTCTCCGAATCTTGTAACGTGACCTTTGTAAACATCGCCCGCGAGCTGAAAAAGGAAGGGCTTCTTAAATATATTCGAGCCTTCGGCTTCGGGGAAGTAACGGGGATCGACTTGCCGGCGGAACAAAAAGGGATCGTACCCAAGGACGTAAAGGATATTAACGAAGCGCGTCTCGCGACCATGAGCTACGGTCACGGCATTGCCGTTACGCCCATTCAAATGGTAACGGCCGTTTCGGCGGTAGCCAACGGAGGTTACCTGTTGAAGCCGTACGTCGTCGACGAGGTACAGGATATTAGCGGTCATGTTCTATTAAAGAATGGGCGAAGTGTTCGGCGCCAAGTAATATCCGAATCCACCAGCGAAACGATGCGAAGTCTCTTGACCCACGTAGTGGATAACGGAACGGGGACCATGGGTGCGGTGAGTCGCTACCACGTGGGGGGAAAAACCGGGACGGCGGGAAAGGTGTCGGAAACCGGAGGATATGAAAAGGACAAATACATTAGTTCTTTCGTCTCGGTTGCACCCATTGAAGATCCGAAGTACACGGTATTGGTGATCGTGGAAGAGCCGGAAGGAGATTACTTCGGTGGTACGGTAGCCGCGCCCATTGCTTCGGAAATTATGGCGGCGGCGCTGCAAGATGGCGACGTTCCGCCCACGGGCAGCGACCAATCGAGAAAAACAAGAAAAGTGATCGTGCCCGATGTAAAACATATGCTTCTAGAGGATGCGGGAAAAGTGCTTACCGACGCGGGATTGAAATTTAATATGGCTTCAGAAAACGTCGGCGATTTCGGCATGGTTATAAAACAGGCACCGGAAGCGGGGACGGAAGTGGAGGAAAATACGATTGTGGACTTAAAAGTCGATCCGAACGACGGAAAGGAACGCAGCGTCCCGAATTTCAGAGGAAAGACGAAAGCTGAAGTGGAAAAAATCTTGGAATCTTCCAAACTGGATTACGTCCTGGAAGGGGAAGGGACTGTGGTCAGTCAAGAACCTTTGGCGGGCGAAGTCCTGCCCAAAGGGGAAAAGATTATTATTCGCTTTGAAGCGGACGTAAACGGAGATAGAAAAAATATGGATAACGGGAAAAAAGAGGCGGGCGACATCCTTGAAGAAAGAGAATCCTCTTCTCAAGGAAATAAAAAGAGCAAGCCGACAAAAGGCGAAGAAGAGTAAAAGGAGTAGGCAAGCATGAGTATAGGTACGGGTGCAATAAGCCTGGCGGTAGGATGGATCCTCGCCATGATCGGCGGAAAGGTATTTATCCCCTTATTAAAAAAACTGCGCGCAGGACAAGAAATACGGGAAGATGGGCCACAGAGCCACCTGTCCAAGGCAGGAACCCCAACCATAGGAGGGGTTATCTTTCTTGCGGCGGCACTTCTTGCGACGATTTTCACGGGGAATATGACGTATGAAACGACGGTCTTATTTATTGCGACCTTCGGCTTTGGAATCGTGGGTTTTATCGATGATTATCTGAAAGTTGTAAACAAGAGAAATTTAGGGTTTACTGCCCTTCAAAAGCTGTTGGCTCAAATTTTTATCGCGGTGTTACTCTATATGCTTATCGTGAATTCCGAGCACTTAAGCACCGAAGTTTTTTTGCCGGGGGTCATGCGCCTCGTAGATTTTGGGATTTTCTTTATTCCATTTATTATTTTTGTCGTCGTGGGGACGGTAAATTCTGTTAATTTGACGGATGGATTAGACGGTTTATCTTCGACTGTGACTCTTATTGTCATGTTGTTTTTTGCCATTGTAAGTTACAAGATGGAGCGAACGTCCGTTGCTTTATTTTGTCTATGTCTCGCTGGAGGGCTGTTGGGCTTTTTATTCTACAATAAGTATCCTGCGAAAGTATTTATGGGAGATACAGGGTCGTTGGCGCTCGGCGGCGCCGTGGTGGCCATTGCGATCCTTTTAAATTTGCCGTTGCTTCTGCCCATTTGTGGGGGGATTTACTTTATGGAAACCCTCTCCGTTATTTTGCAAGTCATCTCCTTTAAAACGAGGGGAAAGAGGATTTTTCTGATGAGCCCCATTCACCACCATTTTGAGCAAAAGGGAATGAAAGAGGTTCAGATTGTTGGTATGTTCGCCGTCGTGGAAATCATCCTCTGTATCATCAGTTACTTCTTGATCTTTTAGGGGTGCATCATTATGAAAAATAAAAGTATATTAATTTACGGTTTAGGAACGACGGGTTTAAGTGCGATTGACGCCTTGAAAGACGAAAATACTCTTTACATTTACGACGATGACAAATCCCGTGCGAGTTTGCTGGCGGAAGCGTACCCGTTTTACGACGGAGAAGCGGTAGATTTTGTCGTAAAGAGTCCGGGCATAACCTTGGACAGCGGATGGTTACCGGAACTCGTTCAGCGGGAAATTCCTGTCATTTCGGATATTGAAGTCGCCTATCGCTTGAGCGATTGCGAAAACTTCATCGCCGTTACGGGAACCAACGGAAAGACCACGACGACAGATCTTTTATATCACTTGCTAATTGACGGAGGAAAGATCGCTTACGTTGGCGGGAATATCGGCGTTGGCGTACTTCCTCTGGCGAAGCGGGCTAAAAAAGACGATTATCTGGTGATCGAATGTTCCAGCTTTCAATTGGAAACGACCTTAACATTTAAACCGAAGGTAGCTATTTTGACGAATATTACGGAAGATCACCTAGATCATCATAAATCCGTGGAAGCTTATCGAAAGA
The DNA here is from genome assembly GCA_023393815.1 of Bacillota bacterium. Classification (GTDB taxonomy): domain Bacteria; phylum Bacillota; class Clostridia; order Tissierellales; family Peptoniphilaceae; genus Aedoeadaptatus. The sequence goes on from JAEXBU010000036.1 coordinate 4,210, forward strand.
GCAAACAAAAAGCCTACGCCAATCAGGACGATTCGGACGTGCTTATTTTAAACATCGACGACCCCTACCTAGCCATGATCGGCGAAGAGATGGACGATGCATTGGTCGTGAGTACGACGCCCGTACAGCAAGATGGAGCTTACAAGGATCAGGAGAAGCTCTATCTTTCCTATAAGGGAGAACGGATGGAACTTATGGATCGATCGGACATGGCATTGGTTGGCGATCACAATGTACGAAACGCCTTGGAGGCGGCTCTGTGTGCGTACGTTCTCGGCGTAGACGTGGATTCTATACGAAAGACCTTAAGGAATTATCGAGGGGTCAGTCACCGTATGGAATTTGTAGGAACCTATCGGGACGTGGATTATTATAACGATTCCAAGGGAACCAATCCCGATTCCACGGACGTGGCCTTGTCCAGTTTGACGAAGCCTATCCATCTGTTGGCCGGAGGTTTCGATAAAGGAAGCGACTTTAAAGCCCTCTTCGAAAAACACGCCGAGCGCATCGCGTGTCTGTATGTATTCGGTGCGACCAAGGCGATTATTAAAGAAGAAGCCCTGGAGGCGGGGGTTAAAGACATCATGGATTTCGATACGATGGACGAAGCGGCGAATGCGGCCATGGATCGCGCCAGGGCGGGCGAAGCGGTACTGCTGTCTCCGGCCTGCGCCTCGTGGGATCAATTTCCCAATTACGAAGTCAGGGGCGATGAATTTAAGCGGATCGTGAAGGAGAAGTGGAGCTGATTAAACCATGGAACGAATCCGAAAATATGCTGATCCACCACTACTTATAACTATCGTCCTACTTCTCGTCGTTGGGGTATTTATGGTGGCATCCAGCTCTTTTACCAGTGGCCTAGCCGATCATGGAGACGGCACCTATTATTTGAAACGGCACCTGATCTTTCTCGTTGTCGGCGTGTGCGTTGCGGGATTCGGTTACGCGGTACCGTTGAAGACATTTCAGCGCTTGGCACTTCCGGCGTGGATTTTCAGTCTGTTGTTGTGCGCAGCTCTCTACACAAAATTCGGCGTAAATGTCAACGGTGCCACTCGTTGGCTTTTGATACCGGGAACGCATATTCAATTTATGCCGTCGGATATTTTAAAGTATGCGTCAATTTTCTATACGGCGAACTTATGCGTGCGGCACAGAGGAAAGCGGAAGCAAGGCGGGTTTATTCCTATTCTGATCGTCATCGGCTTGTCCGTTGTGATCGTTATGAAAGAAGATTTCTCGTCGGCTATGGTCATCGCCATCAGCCTTTTGGGTATGTTTTTTATTTCTGGTATGCGTTTTTCGGAGTTTCTAAGTATTCTATCCATAGGTCTCGTCGTGATGTACGTGTTCGTGTTTCGCGTGCCCTATCGGATGAAACGGCTCACCTCGTTTATCCATCCCTTCGACGACATAGCGAACACGGATTGGCAACTGGCCAATTCCCTTTATTCTATCGGCACGGGTTCGATAAAAGGAATCGGTTACTTTCGTTCCTACGAAGTATTTAATCGATTGCCGGAAGCCTATAACGACTTTATTTTTGCCGTCATCGGCGAAGAATTCGGCTTTGTAGGCACTTCCGTCGTTATCGGGCTATTTGCCATATTTATTCAACGTGGATTTTTAACGGTACTGAAACAACGAACGCTTTACGAAAAATTAATCGCTACGGGTATTTTCTTGTCGATCGGCTTTCAAGCCTTTTTTAACATGGGCGTTGCTGTCGGTTTGTTGCCCGTGACGGGACTTACCTTGCCTTATGTATCCTTTGGTGGAACGGCCCTCATTCTCGCCATGGGCATGAGCGGCATATTGCTGAGATTATCGAGAAAAGGAGAAAAACAGTGAAAGTCATTTTGTCCGGCGGAGGTACCGGCGGCCATATTTATCCGGCCCTTGCCATAAAAGAGGCTATGGAAAAGAAAGTACAAGATATCGAATTTTTGTACGTGGGGAAGAAAGACAGCATGGAAGAGCAACTGGCGGCTACCTATCATATTCCTTTTGCGCCGGTGCATATCAAGGGATTTCCTAGAAAAAAGATCAACAAGGACTCTATCCTAACCATGGTGGAATTGCTCCGTGGTCTTCACGATGCGGGAAAGATCTTAAAAGACTTCCGTCCCGACGTAGTGGTAGGTACCGGAGGCTATGTCTGTGCGCCTATCGTATTAAAAGCTCAGGGTATGGGGATAAAAACGGTCATTCAAGAACAAAATGCTTATCCGGGGAAGACCAATCGCCTGCTGGGTAAGCGTGTGGATTTGATTGCCTACAGTTTTAAGGAGGCAGAAAAATACTTTCCCGAACGGGCGAAGAAACTTTACACAGGCAATCCCATTCGCGCCTCCTTTGAAAAGATGGACGAGGAAGCGGGAAGAGAAGCCGTGGGATACAATTTAGATAAACCGCTGGTCCTTTCCTTCGGCGGCAGCGGCGGGCAGGAGTCCACGAACGAAGCGGTGCTGGAAATAATGGAAAGACATCCGCGTTTAAATTTTCATCTCGTCCATATTACGGGAAAGGAACACTACGACGACTTTATCCGTCGTATGGCAAAAGTAGACGACGATTCCTACACGGTGTTGGACTATTCTCATCAAATTCCTGAATATCTGGCCGTCTCAGACCTCGTCGTGGCTTCGTCCTCGGCCATGACGTTGGCGGAAATCAGCGCCATGCACCTGCCTTCGATCTTGATCCCCAAGGCCTACACGGCGGGGAACCATCAATACCATAATGCGATGAGCTACAAAGAATCGGACGCAGCCGTGGTTATCGAAGAAGAAGGACTCAGCGGTCATATGCTTTTAAACTTTATCGAGTCTCTGCTCGAAGACGAAGAAAAACGGCGGGAAATGGGAGCCAACGCATTTCACATGATTAATCCTCATGGGACCGATGCCATTGCCGATGCTATTTTGGAAATTGCGACATCATGAACCCGACAATGCACAGAAGAAGTGCTCGGCGAAAAAAGAAGCTGAGACGAAAATACCGAAATCGTCGAATCGCGCTCGTTCTCATGTTGGTCGCAATAATTGGCGGCGGACTGTTTGCCTTTGCCAACTTGACGGCATTAACCGACGTCATTGTTACGGGGACGAAGGTGGTGTCAAAAAACGCTGTGGCCAAAGTGGCGCGGGAATCCATGGGAAAGAGCTATTTCCGCCTGAACAAAACGCAGTTAAAAAATCGTCTGGAGCAAATGCCATACGTAAAAGAGGCGAGTGTGGGTTTAAATTTTCCTCACACCTTGACGATACACATTGATGAAGAAGATCCTTTCGCGCAACTCTACAGCGGCGACGGCTACATCCTCGTGAATCGCGACTTCCTCGCCTTGGAGAAGACCCGCGCCTACGATCCGAATTTGCCGAAGATCACCGGCGTGGTGACCGATGGGGTGCAACCGGGTCAGCTCGCCTTTAAGCAGACGGGCAATGGGAAAAAGATTCATATGATCAAAGTCTTGTTCTCCTCCGGTCTGAAGAAGGATATAAATACCCTGTCCATATTGGATCGGGGTATGCGCTTAGCTTTTAACGACGGCACCACGGTCCATATTTTGCGTTTCGACAATGCGGAATATAAGACGAAACAGCTGGAAGAAATTCGCAAAGAAATGAAGGCGAAAAACGAAAATTATCGAGATATTTACTTAGATCAGGGAGAAAATCCCGTCGCCGTTAAACCTTCATCCTTAGAAGAGGATGAGACGTCCGAAAATACAAACACGGGCAAATCGGTTGGGGCGAAGAGTGAAGGAGAAGATAAGGCGGCAGAGAAAGTAGAAAAAAACACGTCGAAAAATCAATCGGAAAAAGACGGAGAAAAAATGGTAACGCATGAGTCCACCAATACCGCTAATGAAGAGGAATAGAGGTTTTAAGGTATCTTGACTTGTTCGCGGTTTGTCTATAAAATAGAATAAATTGATAGGATCTCAAAGGCCCATTGTACGCGACTAGGAGGAGTTATATGTTGGATTTTGATATGGATCACGAAGAATTTGCAAAAATAAAAGTAGCCGGTGTTGGCGGTGGCGGAAATAATGCCGTCAATCGAATGATTAGTGCAGGCGTCAAGGGCGTTGAATTTATTGCGGTCAACACCGATCGTCAAGCGTTAAAAAATTCCTTGGCGGAAACGAAGATTCAAATCGGTGAGAAAGTCACCAAAGGCTTGGGTGCCGGTGCGGACCCGTCTATTGGCGAACAATCCGCCGAAGAAAGTATCGACGAAATTAGAGAAGCCTTGCAAGGGGCGGATATGGTTTTCATTACGGCCGGCATGGGCGGCGGTACCGGAACCGGAGCGGCACCGATTATTGCCGAGGTGGCCAAAGAATTAAATGCACTGACCGTCGGCGTCGTAACCAGACCCTTTTCTTTTGAAGGAACGCGCCGCATGAAACAAGCGGTAAAAGGAATTGAAGAATTGAAGGGAAAAGTCGACACGTTAGTCATTATTCCTAACGATCGACTCTTCAGCGTTTCCGATAAAAAGACCACCTTCTCCCAAGCTTTCCAAATGGCCGATGAGATTCTAAAACAAGGGATTCAAGGGATCTCCGAATTGATCAGTGTGCCCAACGTTATTAATCTGGACTTTGCCGACGTAAAGACCGTTATGCACGACAAGGGCATTGCACACATGGGCATCGGGTATGCATCCGGTGATGACCGAGCTACGGAAGCGGCCAAAAACGCCGTGGAAAGCCCCCTTTTGGAAACATCGATTGCAGGGGCCAAATCCGTCTTGTTAAACATCACCGCCGGCAACGATTTAGGTATGTTTGAAATGAACGAAGCCGCCGATTTAATTCGTTCCACGGTCGATGAAGAAGCCAACATTATCTTCGGTGCCGGCATCGACGAATCCTTGAAAGATCAAGTAAAGATCACGGTTATCGCCACGGAATTTGACGATGAACGCGACAATCAACCGAAAAAAACAGGGAAGAGTTTTGCCGGATCGGGTGGCGATAAAATAGAAGAAAAAACCGGATCCGCCAAGAAAAATAAGGATGACGAGTTAAATATCCCGGATTTTCTTCGTAGAATGAGATAGGAGATTTTTGACGTATCCTTTGGGATACGTTTTTTCTTTTTTAGGAGGTGAATCATGCGCTGTCCCTATTGTCAACATCAAGAATCGAAAGTTGTCGACTCCCGTCCTACGGAAGAAGGCGCTTCCATACGGCGCAGACGGCAATGTATGTCCTGCGGCAGACGGTTCACGACCTACGAGCAGGTAGAAGTGGTTCCCATGACCGTAAAGAAGAAGAGCGGTGGTATCGAGGTTTTCGATCGAAATAAGATCCTAAAGGGGCTGATTAAATCTTGCGAGAAGCGGCCCGTATCCTTAGAAGCTATGGAAGCTGTGGTCGATGACATAGAAATGACATTGGAAACCCAAATGGTAAAGCAAATTTCGTCGGACGATATCGGGGAGATGATTTTGGAGCGGCTGAAAGATCTAGACGAGGTGGCATACGTTCGCTTTGCTTCCGTGTATCGCCGCTTTCAAGATATCGATAGCTTTATGGCGGAATTGGAAGAGTTGCGAAAAAAGAAGACGGACTGACCTCTATGGACTTATTTTCATTTCAAGCGGAAAATCACCTGGAAAAAAGCGCGCCATTGGCTCAGCGTATGCGTCCACAGACCTTAGACGACTACGTGGGCCAAGACCACGTGGTGGGAAAGGGTAAGTACATCGATCGACTTATGAAGTCGGGATTTATGCCGTCCCTTCTCTTTTATGGCCCGCCGGGCGTTGGGAAAACAACGTTGGCTGAAATTATGGCGAAAGAATCTAACCGCGTGTTTGTGCCGCTAAGTGCTGTTACCAGCAATGTGAAGGAGCTTCGGAAAGTATTAGAAGAAGCACAAGATCGTCTGGGTGCACAGGGAAAGGAGACGATCCTGTTTTTAGACGAGATCCATCGGTTTAATAAATCCCAACAGGACGTGCTCCTTCCCTATGTGGAAAAGGGAAAGATTATACTTATGGGTGCGACGACGGAAAATCCGTATTTTTATGTAAATAGTGCCCTGCTTTCCAGATTGCAAGTGGTGCAGCTTTATCCCCTAGGGGACGATGCGATGAAAGAGCTTTTGATTCGGGCACTGAGAGATGAGGAAAAAGGTTATGGCAAGGACGCCATTACATTGGAAGCCGACGCTCTCGACGCACTGATTGCCAAGGGTCGCGGCGACGGCCGTTACGTATTAAATTTACTGGAGATCGTCGTCTTAAGTACTCCTCCGGAGGCAGATGGAAGTATTTTTATTACGAAACAAGATTTGGCCGATGCATCCCTCTCAAACCGAGTACAGTACGATCGGGATGGCAACACCCATTACGATACCATTTCCGCCTTTATTAAATCCATTCGCGGGTCGGATCCCGATGCTGCCATTTACTATATGGCGAAAATGTTGGACAGTGGGGAAGAGCCGGAGTATATCGCGCGGCGCATGATCATATCCGCTTCGGAAGACATTTCCAATGCGGATCCCTATGCGCTGAATTTAGCCGTAGCTTGTTTCAATGCCCTGCGGATTATCGGAATGCCCGAGGGGCGGATTCCCTTGGCGCAAACGGCGGCCTATTTAGCTTCGGCACCGAAAAGTAATCGAAGTTACTTGGCCATTGGCGAGGCGATGCGCGACGTAAAAAAAGGTGTGGGTTCAGTGATTCCGCCCTATCTTCGCGACCAACATCAACCTTTGGATACACATGACGCCTACCGCTACCCACATGACTATCCCCGTGGCTACGTATCGCAGCGCTATTTGCCCGTAGACATGGAAGAAAAGACCTACTACCGTCCAACGGATAGAGGCTATGAAAAGAAACTTGCTGACTATCTAAATAAGATCAAACAGGAGGATACCAATGGAAATTCGTGACGTGCTGGAAAATTACAAAGACTATTTAGGCCGAGATCTGGTCTTGGAAGGGTGGATTAAAACCTCCAGGGATTCGAAAAATTTCGGTTTCATTCAACTCTCCGACGGTAGTGGCTTTGACGGCATTCAAGTAGTATACGAAGCGGATATTGAAAATTTTAAAGACATAGCCAAGTATCCCATTTACAGCTCGATTCGCGTGGAAGGGGAGTTGGTAGAAAGTCCGGGCGCAAAGCAACCCATAGAGATTCATGCAAAAAAGATTACGCCCGAGTACTTGTCCGAGAGCGACTATCCTCTACAAAAGAAGCGTCACACTTTTGAATACTTGCGGACAAAGGCGCATCTTCGTCCTCGTACCAATACTTTTCAAGCGGTTTTCCGTGTACGGAGCTTAATCGCTTTTGCCGTACATTCGTTTTTTCAAGAACGCCGTTTCGTTTACGTACACACACCTATTATTACGGCGAGCGATGCGGAAGGCGCCGGAGAAATGTTCCAAGTCACGACTTTGGATCTGAACGATACGCCGAAGGGCGACGACGGCAAAGTAGATTTCAGCCAAGACTTTTTTGGAAAGCACACGAACTTAACCGTAAGCGGCCAGTTGCAAGGGGAAGCTTTTGCTACGGCTTTTAGAAATATCTATACCTTCGGTCCTACCTTCCGTGCGGAAAATTCCAATACCCAACGCCATGCGGCGGAGTTTTGGATGATCGAGCCGGAAATGGCCTTTGCCGATCTTCAGGACAACATGAATGTGGCGGAAGATATGCTTAAATACATTATTCGCTATGTGTTTGAACACGCGCCGAAAGAAATGGAATTTTTCAACGCCTTTATCGACAAAGGGCTTATTGACCGATTGAAGAACGTGGTAGAATCGGACTTTGTGCGAATCACGTACACGGAAGCTATTGATCTTTTGGAAAAGAGCGGTCACGAATTTAAGTACCCTGTCAGCTGGGGCATCGATCTTCAGACGGAACACGAACGCTATATTACGGAAGAAGTATATAAAAAACCTGTGTTTATTGTGGATTATCCGAAGGAAATCAAGGCGTTTTATATGCGTGAGAACGAAGACAAAAAAACCGTTGCCGCGATGGACTTATTGGTTCCGGGGATCGGTGAAATCATCGGCGGAAGCCAAAGAGAAGAACGTATGGACGTTCTTTTAGAAAAGTTGAAAGACTTCGGTTTGGATGAAGAAAGCTATGGTTGGTATATGGACCTTCGCCGTTACGGTAGCGTCGTGCATTCCGGTTATGGTTTGGGATTTGAGCGAGCCGTAATGTATATTACCGGTATGAAAAATATCCGCGACGTCATTCCGTTCCCGCGGACCGTCGGCAATGCAGAATTTTAGAAAGGGTTTTACGATGAAAGCATATGATCCAAAAGTTGTTGAAAAGAAATGGCAAAATTTTTGGGACGAACACGAAACCTATAAGGCCGTGTTGGAGCCGGGAAAGAAAAAATTTTATCCTTTAGTGGAATTTCCCTATCCTTCCGGTCAAGGACTTCACGTAGGACACCCGCGCCCCTATACGGCGCTGGATATTGTGGCGAGAAAACGTCGCTACGAAGGTGAAAATGTGATTTTTACCATGGGTTGGGATGCTTTCGGCCTGCCGACGGAAAATTATGCCATTAAGAATAAAATCCATCCGCGGATCGTTACGGAAAAAAACATCGCGAATTTTAAAAAACAATTAAAGAGTTTGGGATTCAGCTTTGATTGGTCCAGAGAAATCAATACCACCGATCCGAAGTATTATCGCTGGACCCAATGGATTTTCCTGCAATTGTTTAAACATGGATTGGCCTATAAAGAAGAAATGCCCGTCAATTGGTGCCCTTCCTGTAAGGTAGGTCTCGCCAATGAAGAAGTTGTCGGCGGCAAGTGCGAGCGTTGCGGGACGGAGGTTCAGCATAAACGGCGTAGCCAATGGATGTTAAAGATCACGGCCTACGCCGATCGCCTCCTGGACGGTCTGGATGACGTGGACTTTATCGAACCCGTGAAGATTCAACAACGGAATTGGATCGGCAAAAGCGTCGGTGCAGAAATCCGCTTTCAACTGAAGGACACGGATACGGTTCTGAATGTATTTACCACGCGGCCGGATACTCTTTTCGGCGCCACGTATATGGTCGTGGCACCGGAACATCCTATTGTAAAAGAGTACCGGGATAAGATCAAAAACATCGCCGATGTGGATGCCTACATTGCGGAAGTAGAAAAGAAATCCGATTTCGAACGAACCGAGCTGTCCAAAGAAAAGACCGGTGTCCCTCTGGAAGGGCTCTACGGAGTGAATCCGGCCAACGGAAAGGACATCCCCATTTGGATTTCCGATTACGTCTTAATGAGTTACGGTACCGGCGCGATTATGTCCGTGCCCGCGCACGACGAACGAGACTGGGAATTTGCAAAGAAGTTTCATCTTCCCATCGTTCCGGTTATCGATGGCGGCGACGTGGAAGAAGCGGCTAATGTGGACATTCATACGGGCCATATGATTAATTCCGATTTTCTTAACGGTATGGAAGTAAAAGACGCTATCGAGAAGATGATTGCGTGGATTACGGAAAATGGACTGGGCCGACGCCAAACGAATTTTAAATTGCGCGATTGGGTCTTCTCCAGACAACGGTACTGGGGAGAACCGATCCCTCTCGTGCACTGTGACGATTGCGGTTGGGTTCCGATTCCGGAAGAAGAGCTTCCCCTGGAGCTTCCGGAAGTGGAAAATTACGAACCTACGGACAATGGACAATCTCCCTTGTCGGAAGTGGAGGAATGGGTTCACACGACTTGTCCGAAATGTGGTAAGCCCGCTATGCGTGAAACGGATACCATGCCTCAATGGGCCGGAAGCAGCTGGTACTATTTGCGCTATACGGATCCCGAT
>JAEXBU010000006.1 GCA_023393815.1 Bacillota bacterium
ACGAATCCACTCCATGGAAAGAGCCGCCGCGGCGCAGGTTAAAATGGCACCCAAAATGGGATTGATCCCCGTTAAAAGCCCGAGCATAACCCCGGCCAAAGACACGTGGGAGAGGGCATCGCCAATCATGGCCAGACGGCGGTTGACGATAACCACGCCCATGGCGGGAATGACGACGGAAAGGACCAGGCCCACGATCATGGCCCGAATCATATAATCGTATTGAAACAACTCCATCAGTCTCGGCTCCTTTTTTCAAGCACGCCGTCTTCCAAGACGTAAATGCCGTCGATCATATCTTCCACCAAATGCAATTCGTGGGTAATCATTACGATCGTAATGCCGTGCACGTCGTGCAGGTGGCGCAATATGCGAAAAAGTTCTTCTCTCGCCTTAAAATCGATGCCCGTGGTAGGTTCGTCTAAAATTAAGACGTCGGTCATAGAGATCAGGGCTTTGGCAATGAGAACCCTCTGCCGCTGCCCGCCGGAAAGCGCCCCGTAAAGTCGGTCGTTAAAGCCTTCCAAGTCCACGAGAGACAAGGCGTCGGCGATGCGGTGTTTTCGCTCCTCTTCCGTCAGTTTTTCGCCGTATAGACCCAAGTCGATCAGTTCTCCCACGGTAATGGGAAAATCGTACGAGGAGACCATCAGTTGGGGAACGTAGCTTACACCGGAAAAGTCCGTGTCCTTCCCTACAGGCTCGCCCCGATAGTAGATGGTTCCGCTGTCGGGAGTCTCGATCCCCAAAAGCAGTTTAATCAGCGTAGACTTTCCCGAACCGTTAGCCCCTATAAATGCGAGAAAATCTCCCTGGTTCACAGAGAGATTCACGCCTTTTAATACCTCGTTTTTTCCGTAGGAAAATCGCAGGTCGCAGACCCGGTAGATTTCTTTCATTGCAATGCAGACTCCAATGTTTTCAGATTGCTTTCCATTCGTTCAAAGTAATTTTTGTCGCTTTCGTATTCCATGGGATCCAATTCCTTCACTTCGGCACCCGCTTCCGATGCGACAGTTTTCGCTATTTTATCATCTTCTTGGGGTTCCGTAAAGACGGTGGTAATGCCTTTGGCCTTCATTTGATCGATGATGTCTTTCATGGCCTTAGGATCCGGTTCGGATTCGGAGTTAATGCCTTCGATGGGAATTTGGTTCAAACCGAATTCCTTGGCCAGATAACCGTAGGCTTCATGACTGACGACGATGTCTTTGTGTTTGGCATTGGAGAGGACTTTATCGAAAGACTCGTCCAGCGCTTCGAATTTTTCGTGAACCTTGGCTAAATTGTCCTTGTAGTATTGGGCGTTGTCCGGATCTTTCGCGATTAACGCTTCGGCGATGTTTGCCGCCATTTTGTCGGCGTTTTCCGGAGACATCCACACGTGGGGATCCTTGCCGTCGTGATCGTGTTCGTCGTGGTGTTCGTCGGCGTCGTGATTATTGTTGTCGTGGTTGTTTTCGGCCGCGTCGTTGTTATGGTTGTCGTGGTTATTGTTGTCGTGATTGTGTTCGTCGGCTTCTTCCCCGTCGTGATGATGGTGATGGCCGCCCTCTAAAAGTTCAATGCCCTTGGAGGCTTCCACCAAGACTGCATCCCCTTCCAACGTGTCCTTTAAGCTGTCCGTAAAGGATTCCAGACCGGCGCCATTGTAGATAAACAGATCCGCATCATTTAAGCTATTTATGTCCTTGGGAGACGGTTCGAATCCGTGTACCCCTTGACCCTTGGGAATTAAGCACGTCACTTGCGCCTTGTCCCCAGCGATCTCTTCGGTCAGGTCGCGAAGAATGTAGGTGGACGTAACCACTTTCACCCCGTCGCCCTTCGGTTGTTGGCTGGCGGATGTTTCCACGGCGGCCTTGTTGTCTTTATTGTCTTTTGCATTGTTCGCCGCTTTACTTCCGCAAGCAGTCAGCATAAGGGCGGCACAGGCGACGGCAACGATTTGTTTTGCTTTCATTTATACCTCCTAAATAGAAATCATTGTTATTTACCATTTCCAAGTATACCACTTTTCTTATTTTTTCGGGGTGTTTTTCCAAGAAATTCTTTCCACTCCTTTTCTTTTCTTTCTCCATGGCTTATGATGACCCTAGGAGGGGTTATGGATGGAAGAATTACTACGAGAAAAAGGACTGAAGGCCACCAAGGGACGTTTGGACGTGCTTCGTATTTTAAAAGCCTCCCCCGTTCCCATGCGGGCCATGGAAGTCTACCAAAAAACATCACAGGATGCGTGTGCGTCTTTATCCACGGTCTACCGCATACTGATTCAACTGACGAAAGCGGGTCTCTTGCAGGCGTCGCTACAGCAGGACGAAAGCACCTACTACGAGTACAAGGGCGCCGAACACCACCACTACATCGTCTGCGCCCGCTGCGGCAAGCTTTCCCCCATCGACGATTGCCCCCTGGATGCCTTGGACAAACACATTACCCAAACCACGGGCTACGCCATTACGGGCCACACCTTTCAACTGGAAGGCATTTGCCCGGACTGTTTGAAAAAAGAATAGCGCACAAAAAAACCGGCGAAAAATCGTCGGTTTTTTCTTTTATAAAGGCTCAGAGGTGCCCTACGCCGCGGGATGAGGACTTATCCGCGCTTTCTCTTTCGAATGGCCAGGGCAAAGAGGACGCTTAGGGCTGTAACGGCCATGTTTAAGAGAACCACATAGGTCGGCGCCATGAACCCGGTCTTCGCGGTCAGCGCCCCGGCGACGGCGAGGATCGCGTAGTTCGCCACCGACGATGCCATCATCACCACCGACGTAATCTTTCCCTTGTGTTCGTCGTAGAGGGCATTGGCTTCCGCCACTACCAGTTGCAGGACGCCACCGGCTCCGCCGTAGCCGATGAAGAAACCACCGATTAAGGGCGAGAGAGGGGTTCGTACAAAGTACGTATAGGCCAGGGCCACAAAACACAGAGCGGGATAGAGGACGAGGACGTCTTCCGTGTCGATTTTTTTCAGCACCACGATGGCCGTTGCCAAAATGGCCGCGACGGTACCCGCCGCGTAGACGGACTGAATTATGGACGGATCCGACATATGGTATAAGCTCCCAAGCTCTTGATTGCAGTTGAGCCACAGGGTAAAGGTGGCCGTGGCGGTAAAGCCCATCAACACCACGGGAACGATCCCCGGGCGCAGACCCATGGAGCGCGCGATCTCCGCTTCCGTCGCTTTTTCCCGTGGAAACTTGGCCGTGGCAATCAAGAGTCCGTCCAGGGCAATCAAGGCACCAAAGAGGGAGAACACAGCTCTGTAGTCGACGGCGCGGGCGGCGGCAAGGCCGATGACAAAGGGCAGGACGAACTGCCCCAAAGACATGGCGAATTTCGTAAACATATTGGCCTTGGGGCCTTTTTCTTTAAAGAGCTCGAGAATCGTCGGCGTCACACAGGTATCTAAAAAGGAATTGGCCATACCACCTATGACGGCCAGGACGTAGGCGCCTTTGGCCGAGGCGCAAAAGGCGATGCCGAAAAAGTACACGGTGTACAGGGCGACGCCCACAAGACCCGAGACCTTTCTCCCCCACTTGTCCGACGCCCAGCCCGAAAGAGGCAAAGCCACGAGCCGCCCCAAACCCAAGGCGGCGATCACCTGAATGACCGCGGAAATGTCCGCCGCGCCCCAGGCCCTTTGCAGCACCGATTTGTACTGAGAGAGAATGGACACGCCGATGCCGTGAATAAAATAGGTAAAATACAGGGGCAGGACCGTACGATATAGGGATTGGTTGGATTGCATAAATCACCTCGAAAATTTCCACAAAAAAAGTGACCTACAGGCCACTTTTTCCGGCTCCACCGGAGCCGCCTCGATGGTATGCCCTTCCGATTTTCGGTAAGCAACAGTAAGTAAGAAACAACTCTAAGTAATAAAACTTATAGCTAGGAGTAAGTCGGCACGTTCGTCCATCGATAGGATTATTATCACATGAATTTTCCGCGCCGTCAAGCATTCTTTATCTATTTCTTACGAACTTTTACAGGCGCATCATTTGACGAACGGCGTCGTAAATGCCTTCGGTCATGGTGCGAAATTCCACGGGGGTTTGTTTTTCGTTGACGGAAAAGAGTCCGTCCTTCAGGTAGTTAAAGGTAACCGAGAGCATACCCTCGTCGATCCCTACATAAAAAGCCAGGGCTCTATTTTCGATGACGGCTTCAAATCCGTAGCTGTCTCCGTCCAAAATGCGGATGCACTCGTCGTAAATGTTGCAGAGTTCTTCGAATTTAAAAAAGCTGTCTTCCGCTTCAAAGGTTTCCTCTCCGTCACGCCCGTGAATCTTGCAGATAAGATAGTCCGTGCTGAAACCCGTGCCCACGCCCCAGCCTGGCGGGTATTCGAAATCCAATACCTCCACGGCGATTTCTTTGTTTCCCTCTTTTAAGTGAAGCATTTTACTTTCCTTCCTTGCTTAAGCGGAAACCCTGTTCCTCGGCGATTTTCACGAGAGCCGCCCGATTTTCCGTGGCGCTCTTCAGGCGAGTCACCACTTGCTTCGAAAAGGAATCCACACGGCGATTGGCATCTCTTAAGTCGTAGTAGGTCTGCATATCGCGATCGTAATCGGCGATGGCTTCCATGTAGTTGTCCAAAACGTCGTAGCTGTTTTCAAAGAATTTAAGCTCCATAGGCATACGGGGTTTCAGTTGCGGAGATTGGTTCGGATGGCCGAAACCCAGACCGAAAACCGGGAAGGTAAGTTCGGGCAGGTCCAAAAGCTCGATCACTGCCCGGGCGTCGTTTAAGAGGCTGCCTAAATAGACGGCTCCGAGCCCGACTGCTTCGATGGCGTTGGTCACGTTTTGCGCCGCCAGAGCCGCGTCGGTAAAGCCTTGGAAGAAACGATCGCTATCCGCTTCCGCCTCCAGTTCTACGCCTTGCTCCCTGGCGATGCGGCTGTTTCGAAACGCGTCCGCCACAAAGATCCACAGCTCCGGCGCCCGAGCGATGTATTCCTGTCCGCCGATGGCCGCAAGAGCCTTTTTCTTTTCTTCGTCCGTGATGCGAATAATGGAGTAGGCCTGCATTCCCGTGGCCGTAGCCGTATGGTTTGCTACGTCTTTTAAAATGTCTATCAGCTCGGGATCCACCGGCTCTTCGGTAAATTCCCGTATGGTCACGTGATGTAATTGTTTGTCAAAAAGCGTCTTATCCACTATTTCCTCCTCTGCTTTTCCCTTAGACGGCGAATCCACAAATTGCCGATTTCCGCCGTGGACTCCATGGTCTTGATCTGCATACGCAAAAGGCCTTTCAATGACTCCGCCAAGTAGTTGTCTTCTTCGTCGGAGGCGGATTTAAAGAGCCCTCCACCGTCTTTTCCGTAAAGCTCGATGACCATTTCCCCTGGCCCCGTTCCGTCGCCCTTGTGTTCCACCTGAACGGCCATGGGCATCAGGGCCCGATTTTCGCGCATGACGGGCAAATTTCCTTCGCCCTCGGGAAAGATCGCCTCCATCTCGGTGAGATAGACTCCCTCTTCGGAAATGCCGTCAACCACGAAAAAACGGCGCTTTTCTCCCAAAAGCCACAACCCGTCTCCCACCTTCAGGCGCGAGACATAGGCTCGATCCACGGCCAAAAAGCCGTTCTCGTCAGGTACTTGCTCCGTATGCAAATAATAGGTACGAATCCCTTCTTCCATCGCTTCTCCCATCTACAAAAAGAAAAGGTACCGGCCGAAGTCGGTACCTTCTACGTACAAAGCTTATTTTGCGTTTTCGTTGATCCAATTCATGGATTCTTTTACCGCTTCGTCCGTAGGGATTTCAACGCCGGTTTCCGGATCCTTCCCTTCTACATGACTGTAGATGTCCGATGCCGGAGCTTGTTGATCGTTTTGGTTTTCCTGTTCTCTTCTGGATCTTGCTTCTTCTTCTTTTTTGGACATACTATCCTCCTACTTGTGGTACACGTGGCCGGCATGAATGCGTGCCGCCCGATAAATCTGCTCCATCAGAACCGGTCGCATTAAGGTGTGCGGCAAAGTCATTTTGGAAAAGGACAAAAGCCAATCGGCCCGTGCCTTGACGGCGGGCGAAAGACCCATGCTGCTTCCGATGACGAAAACCACATCCCCGTCGGCCGTCTCTACATAGTCATACAATCGATCGGAAAAGGCCAGCGAATCCACTTGCCTTCCCTCGACCGCCAAGACGATGACTTTGTCTTTGGGGCCGATCTTTGCGAGTAGGCGCTCGCCCTCGCGGACAAGAACCGCCTCCGCCTCCTTGGGCGACAGACTTTCCGGAGCCCGCTCGTCCTTCAACTCCACCACATCCACAAACAGGTAGGGCCGAAGGCGCTTCACGTACTCCGAAACCAAAGTCTCCGTGGCGCGATCCTTCAGCTTTCCCAGGGCAAGAATCCGCAACCTCACCCTTAGATCAGCGCCTTCACTTCTTCCAAGGCTTTATCGTAATCGGGATGATTGGTTACTTCCTGTACGTATTCTACATATTTTACTTTATCGTCTTCCCCGACGATGACAATGCCGCGGGTCAACAGACGCAGGCCTTCGATTAAGAAGCCGTACTTGTTGCCGAAGTCGCAAATTTGATAATCGCTGACCAACTTTGCACGATCGATGCCTTCGGCGGCGCCGAAGCGTTCTTGTGCAAAGGGAAGGTCGTTGGAAATAGTGATGACGTGAACGTTATCGCCGAGTTTGGTGGCCATTTCGTTAAAGTTTCCCGTTTGGATGGCGCAGACGCCGGTGTCAATGGACGGAACGACGGAATAGATGCGGACGGTGCCATTTAATTCCTTGGATTCAAAGGGGCTTAAATCGTTATTTACCGCAACAAAATCCGGTGCTTTGTCGCCGACTTTGATTTCTTCACCTAAAATGTTAATGGCATCTCCGCCAAAAGTAATATTTTCTCTAGACATACTATACCTCCTCAAATTGAATGCTTCATTTGCTTTATGTATATCCTAAATGGAAAAAAACTAACACCAAAACGGGGGTAATTATTTTTTTCTTTTTTTTCGCGCCAAAAAAGCTCCGATGGTATATGATAAGACGAAGAAAAAAGGAGGCATAGCAATGACCCATTCTTGCGCCCTCGTCCTTGGCGGGCGTTCCCATAGATCCCTAGCCGTCGTGCGCCACTTAGGGCGCCGTGGAATTTTTCTGCGCACCGTAGACACGGCCCCGTCGAACTTCGGCATCAGCCGCTACACGAACGACCCGGTTCTTCTTCGCGAATCAAAGGAGGCGCCCCTGCTTCAAGCGCTGATCGCCCTTTCCAAAGAAGAAGAAAAAAATCCCGTACTTCTCCCTACTTCACCCCTCCATACCGCCTTTATGGCAAAGTATTTTTCCCAATTAAAAGAATACTTCCGCTTTCCCGCGGACAAGGTGGAAGATCTTTTGTGCAACGGAAACCTTTTTTCCGACTTGGCGCCCGAAACCGCGGATATAATCGACGACGATGCCTTCCCAATCTCCGTAGCCACCGCCGTGGGCTTTCCTTGCCTGATCAAACCCCGATCCGTCAAAGGATCCCCCGAACCTGCCCGATTCATCTCCGGTCCCGCCGCCCTGTCCCGCGCGGTAGAAGATCTGTCGAACAAAGATGCCTACGTCGTCGAGCGCTACATTCCCGGAGACGTGTCCAACAACTGCATGGCCACTCTCTATTATGCGGAAGGCGCCCGCCTAACGGGCTTCGTCACCGCCGAAGTGCTGCGCCAATGGCCCGAAGCCGTCGGGAGCGCCACCTACGTAAAACAAAAGTGGATCCCCGAGCTGATCGGCCTCGTCCACCCGCGACTTAAGGCGGTGGACTTTCGCGGTCTTATCAACGTGCGCTTTAAGCGGGACGAATTTAGCCGCAAAATCTACGTTACCGGCTGCGACACGGCCTTTTCTTCCGAAACGGAGCTTCACACCCATCTGGGATTCGACACGCCCTATCTTTACTACCTGGACGCTTTGGGCGAACCCCTTCCCAAGACCTTTTTTCAATCGGACACGAACTGCCACTTTAAAGACGGCTATGGAGATATGAAGGCCGTCTACAGCTACTTAAAATCCGGACACATGGGACTTATGAAAATCCTGAGCGACTACAAATTCCGGAAAGTTCCCGCCACATGGGCTTGGGACGACATGGGCCCGGGACTGAACAAGCTCGGTTCTGTCGGCCTTCGGGGACTAAAACATCTGGTGAAAAAGTGGCCCTTAAAAAAACCATTCGACGACTTTTCATAAACCAAGGGGTTCGGCAAAACCGAACCCCTTTCACTTACCCTAAATAGCCAAAACCGACAGCAGACAAAAGCGGCCACACAAAAATGGGCATGAAAAAACGGCTCGATTGCAACGTTATAAGCAACCGGCCGTTCGAATACATGGCGGAGCGGGTGGGATTCGAACCCACGTGCCCGTGAAGGCAAACTGATTTCGAGTCAGCCCCGTTATGACCACTTCGATACCGCTCCGTACATATTGACTTAACGAATTTATTATACAGGATTTGCACCCGTTTTAAAAGACCGTTTTTCAATATGCTTTCTTTACAGCTTGATAAACTCCAGAGGGTTTCGCGCCGTGTCGCCGACGCGCACTTCAAAATGCAGGTGGGGACCGGTGGAGCGTCCGGTGGAGCCGAGTTTTCCGATAGATTGCCCTTGTGCCACCACGTCGCCGACCTTCACGCCGATGACGCTTAAGTGCGCGTAGCGGGTGGAGGTACCGTTTTGATGATCGATAATAATAAGATTTCCATAACTTCCGGCCATGCCCGCCCGCGTGACGACGCCGCCGTCGGAAGCCTTTATATCCGTACCAATGCAGTTGGCGAGATCGATGCCGTAGTGGAAGCGGCCCCAGCGAGGACCGAAGGGCGAGGAAAGGCGTCCCTCGACGGGTTTTATAAAACTTCCCGTGGCCGCGCTTTCTTTCGTTCCCGCGACGAGGATTTCTTCTGTCGGTTCCTGAACAAGGCGGCTGCTTTCGGTTACCGAAGAGAAGATCCTTCCGTTTTTCGATTGCATCCGCGTGGTCGTTTCCAAGATACCGGCTCTCCCCGCCTGTTCGACTTTTTTCACGCTCTTCAACTGAGCTGGATCTTCTTTCGTGACAGTACGAAAGGGTACTTGGCTTTGGGTCTTCGCCACTTGATCCAAAGTGACCGTCACCATGGGCGCGGCCTGTAAGATGGTGATCTTCGATCCCTTGTGCAGGGGATCTTCCCAATGGGCGTTTAAGGCTTTAATTTCATCGACGGTCATGTCGCATTTTTTTGCCACCGATTCCAAGGACTCCGTTTCTTCGGCCACGTAAACGGCTTCTCTTCGCCCTCCCGTCATTAAAATCTTGTAAGCCTCCTCGACGCTTACTGTTTTTTCCGCCGACGCCACCGTCTCCACCCTTAGGGCCGGCTCCAAGGTCATGTTTACGACCGCAGCTCCTTCGGCCGTAAAGTATCGCTGTATTTTTTTCAAAAGGGCGTCGTAGTCGGATCGATTTTTCAAATGGAATACGGCCTGATCGCCGACGAATACGGCGACCGCCTTTTCCTTCTCTTCCGTCAACTCAAGGGCGGGAGGCTTCTCCTGTACTTCCGATAAGGCAAAAACCGGTCTATGTACCGATCCCGCCGCCAACAAGGCCGCCATGGCCCCCACTCCGAGGATACGCTTCATTTTCTTCATTACTTTCTCGCTTTCTATCTATTTATGGAAACCGACGGGCGGTCTCTCTTTGTTACTTATTTGTAACTCTTTTCGCGCACGAGCCCTATTATAACAGAGGATTCGCCCTCTTCTATGGCGTTTATGCTACAAAAAGATGACAATTTCATGACGGAAAGCACAAAAAAGCGAAGGCGCGCGCCTCCGCTTTTCTAAATTCATAAGAAGGATTGATCGTTTTTTAAATGGCACAGGGACTGTAGCCGCAGTCTTGGCATTCGCTGCAGCCGCCGGTGTGGTTCATATGGCCGCCGCACATGGGGCAGATGTCCGGGTTTTCGATCATTTGCTTGGCGATTTCCCGATTTAATTCTTCCTGCAAGGCGTGGATTTTGTCGGCGCCGTTCTTTTTGTCCTTAGTAATCAATATGCCGCTTCTGGAACATCCGTCCCGATAAATAGTGATGCCCTTGAGCCCGCGCTCCCACGCATAGACGTAGAGGTCTTCCACTTCTTCTACGGTAAATTCCTCGGGGACGTTTACGGTAGAAGAAATAGAGGCGTCGATAAATTGTTGCCAGGTAGCTTGGACGTTGATCCGATCCCGGTAGTTTAAATTCGACGTGGTAATGACGTAATCGGGCAAGTCTTCTTCCCGAGACAGGCCTTGGGCTTCCATGAGTTGGCGAATGATCTCCGTGTACACGGTGTAGTAGGTATCTTCAGCGTGAAGGGATTCGGACTTGCGCACGTAGCTGATTTGGAAGATGGGTTCGACGCCGTTGCTACAGCCGATTAAGGTAGAGATGGAGCCTGTGGGGGCAATCGTAAGCAATTGGGAATTTCTGAGGCCGTACTCTTCGATCAGGGCAAGCACGTCGTCGTCGGCGTTGGATCGAATAAATTCCGACGCCAAGACTTTGTCCTTTTTGTAGCGAGGAAAGGGGCCGTCTTCTTTGGCGAGGAGGGCCGATTGACGCAGGGCTTCATTCACGAGCACCCGGCCGATTTGATTGATTAAATTCAAAGATTCTTTGGAACCGTACGGAATTCCCATTTTAATGAACATGTCGGCCAAGCCCATAATGCCCAAGCCGATTTGGCGCAGATCGCGGGACAGTTCCCGCTGTTCTTTCAACGGGTGCAGCTTCATATTTTCGTCCAAAACTTCGTTTAAATATACGACGCCTTCCCGAACCAACTCGCCGAAGGATTCAAACTCGAAACGGGCGAATTTACTGAAGGGGTATTTGACGAAAGCGCCCAGATTGATACTGGACAGGTTGCAGGAACCGAAAGCGGGCAATGGTTCTTCCGCACAGGGGTTCACCCCGGCATAGGAAAAGTCCTCGTCCTCACTCATAATGTGCCAGGAATTGATTCGATCCTTAAAGAGCACGCCGGGTTCGGCCATGTCCCAGTTGTTGTAGGCCAACTCGTGCATCATCTCCCGGGCGCTGACCTCTTTGCGGATTTTTTCTCCCGTGGCTTCTACGTCGAAGGTGAGGAGGAACGGTTCGTCTTTTTTATAGGCCTCGAAAAAGTCGTCGCCGCAGTTTACGGAAATGTTGGCGCTGGTAACTTTCTCCAAATCCTTCTTCACGTTGATAAAGTCGAGAATGTCCGGGTGGGAAGCGTCCATATTGAGCATGAGCGCGCCCCGCCGACCCCGCATGCCAATAAGAGCCGTAGTAAGGGAATACAGATCCATAAAGCTCACCGCACCCGTAGTGGACGTGGCGGCATTGTTGACCTTCGCCCCTTTTGGACGGAGCTTATTTAAAGTCAGGCCCACGCCGCCGCCGTAACTATAGGTTCTCGCCATCCACTTGGCCGTGTCGTAGATGGATTCAATATTGTCTTCCACTTGGGGCATTACGTAGCAGTTTGACAGGGTAATCTTCTTTCCGAAGGCGTCCAAACCTCGGCCGGCTAAGATGCGACCCGCCGGCATAAATGCCTTGTTGGCGATGGCTTTTTTAATGGCGCTGTTTCCGCCGGATACCCGTTCCAGGAAACCTTCGAAACTCTCCGAATCGTAGCGGTATTTTTTCTCGTAAATATCCCGCTGCAAATCGGTCATGTCCCAGCCGTGTTCCCGTAAGCGGGTGCGTTCCTGGCGGTAGAGAATGTATTTTTTCGCCGCCGCCGGATCCTTCTGCATTAAAGACACTTCCACCGCATCTTGAATGGCTTCGATATCCACTCTCTCTTTGCCCGCACAGGCCTCGACGACCTCTTTCGCCACCGCCCGCGCAACGGCATCGTCCACACCTTTCTCCGTTTCCGCCATGGCTTTTTCTACGGCGACGACAATTTTTTCCTCGTCGAAATCCACCACGCGACCGTTTCGCTTCCGTACCTCCATGAAACCCTCCTTTTTTATCCACAAACTATCAACATATTGTGGTTAACTATTTTTTTAACGCTAAATGTAGTACACGCCATTTATACTACGCTATCGCCGAGCAATTTTCAAGACGCAGAAAGAAATAGGTAAAAAAAGAAGACGCCGAGGCGCCCTACTTTTCGTCGTAATTTTGTAAGTTGTACGTCTTCATGGTTTTTAGGAGAATGTCCCCGTAATGGGGATTGGTGCTGTAACCCGCCGGGTAGAGGGCGCGGGCGTAGGCTTCGGCGTTTTCCGCTTCTCTTACGGCCCTATATCGATCTGCCGTGTGGATAAGCTTTCCGTAGTCGTAAAAGCTTTTTCGGGCGGAATCGTAAGTGCGAAAACCGTCTTGAATGTTTTTTTGCCTCTCCCCTTCCATTTCCACCGTAGGAAGTACCACGCCCTCGCCCTTGATGCCAAAGTAATTGTTATACTCCCTCGACAATTCACTCGCGCCGAAGTTCGACTCTACCGCCGCCTGAGCCAAGATGACCGAGGGGTAAAGATCGTACTTTTTCCCCACCTCTTGCGCCAGAGGCGCAAATTCCGCGAAGAAATCTTCCCGGCTCTCTACTATGCTCCAATCGGGCTCGTAGCGAGGCCTCATGAAAAACAAGAGACCGAGAACGAAGACCGCAGCCAGAAAAAGCGCCCTTTTTCTCTTCTTCACGCTTATTCCACCTCGATCACCGTGTCGGGATCGTCTTTGATGTAGAAGACGTTTTTCCCGAGGGCGGTCATCACGATGACCACAAAGGGCATCAGGTAATTGAAGACGGCGAAGGGCAAATAGGCCATAGGCGACACGTGGAGGACGCCTTTCATGTACACACCGCACGTATTCCAGGGAACGAGACAACTGGTCACCGTCCCCGACGCTTCCAAGGTGGAAGACAACAGCTTCGGGTGCAGACCTCGCCGACGATATTCCGGCGCAAACATACGCCCGGGTACCACCAGGGAAATGTACTGCTCCGGCATGGTCATGTTGGAGAGAAGACAGGTAAACAAAGTAGCCGTTACAAGGCCCGTCACCGAGCGTATCCCTCGAACCAACGTCGTGACAATGACCTCCATCTGCCCGGTTTTTTCCGCGATGCCGCCGAACATCATCGCAATCAATGTGAGGGAGACGGATTGCATCATATTCATCAACCCTCCGGCGGTTAAAAGATTATCCAGGCTTTCGATGCCCGTTTGGGATACATAGCCGTTCATGCCGCTGCCCAAAATTTCCCTGAATCCCACGTCGGGCTGAATGACGGGGCCGATAAAGGTGGCCACCGCAATTCCCAAGACGATGCCGGGAAGGGCCGGCAACTTGAACGCGATGGTGACGATCACCACGACGGGCGGAAGGAGCAAAAGGGGACTAATGACAAAGGCACTCTTCAGCCCTTCTCTAAGGGACGCAATGCCCGAAGTATCCGCCATGTCCGCGCCGCCGCTGTAGTGGGTCGTTAAGTAAGCAAAAATCGCCAACGTGAGAATGTAGGCGACCATGGTGGGTTTGATCATGGCCTTGACGTGGGTAAAGACGTCGGTTCCGCTCATGGCGGGGGCCAGGTTCGTCGTATCGGAGAGGGGACTCATCTTGTCGCCGAAATAGGCGCCGGACAAAATAGCGCCTGCGGTTACCGGAGCCGGTATCGCCAACCCCTGGGCGATACCCATCAACGCGATCCCCATCGTCGCCGCCGTACCCCAGCTGCTTCCCGTGGCCAGAGAGGTAATGGAGCAGATCAAACAAGCCGCCACGAGAAAAATGGAGGGCTTTAAAATCCCCAATCCGTAGTAAATCATAGAGGGTACCACGCCGGTGGCAATCCAAACGCCCACGAGAATGCCGATGGTGATTAAAATCATAACCGACGGCAGGGCTTGGGAAATGCCCCGCACCATGGCCTTTTCGATATCTTCCCAACTGTAGCCGATAAACAGGGCCATGATCGCCGCAAAAATCACGCCGATGAACATGGGAATGTGGGGCTCGATCTCAAACTTTAAAATGCTTACGCACATAATCAGGACAAGACCAAAAAAGACCGCGAGGGCCTCCCACAGCTTTGCCTTCCTCGGCGCATAATTTTCTTTCATGAACGATCCTCCTCGCAGGAAACTTTCCCGCATTAGCAAACAAGAATAGATTGGCCACTATTATAATATAAAACCGCGCCGCACGCCAAGGAAAATGACCGCCCGCCGTCGTAACCTTTCCTAAAATATACCTAATACAAATCAATAACTTCTCTTTTCCAATGCATAGAACCACTCTCACAATACAAAGAGAAAAACTCACTCAAGTCCTTCAAATCACCATACTGTTTTAGTATAAGACCGCTGCCCCGAAGAAGTCGAACGACCTGCGTCCGTAGAGCAAACCGGAAAACAATGTATTCTACAACTTTACACAGTGTAGGCGAAGTTCTCCCGCTTATCTATCCCATACCAGAAAATCGCATCTAGTCTTTATTATTTAACCTAACCGTATATTCCCATAAAAAGACCCCCAAAGATTGGATCAAAAACCAATCTTTGGGGGTCATACAATCTTATAGATTCTGTCAACTTCTTATTTTGTGAACAAACCTAATATACCGCTGGAATTCAACCAAATCATTAGGATAGCCAACGGCGCGACGTACTTCATCATTACGGAGACAAAGCCTTTACTCTTAAACGGAAATTCCCCATTATTTGTAACGGCTTTTTCGAAGTTATCAATACCCCAAACGTGGCCGATAACAATACACATGAAGAAACCGGCAGCGGGCATCAAAATCGACTCGGCAATGTAGCTGACTTCATCAAAGAAGTTCATAGCCATGGGCGGGAACGTAATTCCGCTCCAGATACCCATAGACAAAGCTTCGGGGATAGCTATTAAGAAAGCTACGAAACATACAAGCCAAGTTGCCTTTTTTCTATCCATATGATAGGAGTCAATAAGCCACGAGGTCGGGTTTTCAATCAAAGAAACCGAAGAGGTAATAGCAGCAAAAAGAACCAATACAAAGAAGATAGCGGCCCAGAGCGAACCTAAAGGCATAGAGTTAAACACGGAAGGTAGCGTGATGAAAATGAGGCCGGGGCCTGCAGAAGGTTCAAAACCGAATGCGAAAACTGCGGGCAGAATAGCAAAACCAGCCAGCAGAGCAGCACAAGTATCCAAAAGAGGCACGATAATGGAGTCTCTTTCAATGTGACTGGAATCCGGCAAATACGAACCGTAGGTGATCATAGCGCCCATCCCGAGACTCAGGGAGAAGAAACATTGCCCCAGTGCAGCGGTTACCGTATTGAGCGTTAATTTAGAAAAATCAGGCTTTAAGTAGAACGATAAACCGGCTCCGGCTCCCGGAAGCGTAACCGAACGAATAGCTATAACGATCAGCAAAACGAATAGGGCGGGCATGAGAACCTTCGAAGCCCGTTCAATACCGGAAGAAACCCCGGCTTGAATAATAATGGCATTGATGATAACGAAGAGCAAAGTGAAGAAAATAGGTCCTCCACTACTGGAGGTATAAGCGGAGAAGAAATTAGCGGAGTCTCCGGCAATGCCGGGGAGATGACCGATAACGGATTCCACTATGTACTTCAAAACCCATCCACCGATGATGTTATAGTACGTAACAATCAGGAAGGGAACCACAACCCCTAAGATACCTACAAATTTCCACTTGGGTGCAATTTGCTTGTATGCGCCAATAGGGTTCAGCTTTGTATACTTGCCGATACCCATCTCACCCAGCATACAAGTAAAGCCGATCGTTGCTATGATGATCAAATAAATAACGACGAACACGCCTCCACCGTTTTGACCTGTCAAATAGGGAAATTTCCATAGATTCCCTAAACCGATGGATGAGCCTGCAGCAGCGAGGATAAAACCAATTTTACTGAAAGACCCGCGATCTTTTTGATTTTCCATAAAACCATCCTTTCCAATACACTTTACGGCAAAATAAGTGGAGATAAATCCCAAAAACGTTTTGCTCTAAATTTATTTTATCAGTAAAATTTCGTAAAATCAATACGTTTTCAAAGAAAATTTTAATCTTTCGCTTTCGATTCAAATTTGTAGGACTTATTTTCTCTATGCCTAAAATAATATCGCTACAAGAGGATAAAAGAAAAAATAAGTGCAAAATTATACTACTACATGTTTTTTTGAATCCAATGCACAGAACATATGTATTTCTTTGTGTACGCAAGACGCACCAAGACTGTAAGAATTGTGTAGTATACTTTGACGCAACAATCGCTTTTGCTGCGAAGGTCAAGTGGATGATGAAGCGTTTCATCACGGATGCGGCAAATGCCTTTCAGGGTATCCGTTCGACAAAAAAGTCGACTTGGAGAGTGAATACTTTATTGATAAGCATCTTTCGCAGCGTTGCTTGCTCGTATATGTAGCGAAAAGGTTTTCTCGCGTCTTTTGTGTCAATGCAAAAATCCCGTTCATTTAAAATCAATTTCCTTTAGACAATGAGCGGCTCTTACATAAAATAAAGAGAATCCTGGTTTTCGCTTCCCCCAATGGTTGATGTAGAGAAAAAAGACAGACCCCTTATCTTATTTGGGATCTGTCTGTAGTCTGAGCGCACTACCTTGTGCACCTTGCTATCTTATTTATTTTTATCCTTTTAAAAGGCAGGGGTGATGTCGTGATCCTCGCGCTTTTTGCCCATACCCATAAAACCGCAGACCGTGCCGATCAGGGCGCCTACGATGGCCGGTACGAGCCAGCTGAAACCGAATTCGGCCAAGGGCATACTATTGATTATTTTCGCGGCTCCTGCGAAAGAACCGGTCATATTAAAAATCGTGGTGATGGCTGCGGCGACAATCGTACCTACGGCCATGCCGATCATGGTGCCGTCGTACTTCAATTGGCGATCAAAAATCATGACGAAGGTCATGGCGATAATGGCCGGATAGACGATGTCGAGAACGGGACCGGCGAGGCCGATAATGCCGTCGACGCCGACGAGGGAAAAGACAAAGCTTACGAGAACCGACACGCAAACCACGTATTCGTATTTCCACTTACCGTTAGAGACAGAATTAAAGAAATTACCGGCAGCCGAAGTCAATCCTACGGACGTAGTAAGGCAGGCCAGACTCACGGCCACGGCTAGCGCCGCTTGACCCCACGTACCTAAGAGAAGACCGACACTTCCCACGAGAATTTCCACGCGGGAGGCGTCCTTGGCAAAATGCGTGCCCCCTTGAGCGCCGACGTAGGTGAGACCGCCGTAGATGACAAATAAAAGCACCATGGCCAAAACACAGACCTTCACAATCATCATTTGTTTTTCTTTCTTCGACGCATCTCCGTAACCTTTTCGAATCAAATCCCCGGTGACGATGGCCGTACACAAAAGGGCGACCATGGCATCCATGGTTTGGTAACCTTCCTTAATCCCTTGAGTAAAGTAACCCGTACCCTCTGCGGGGAGGATGGGTCCGATGGGCGTAATCACGGCTTTTGCAATAATAATACCTAAGAAGATTAATAAAATCGGCGTAATATATTGGCCAATAATGTCGATAACACCCGTTTCCTTAATGGATAAAGCCAAAGTAATGGCGAAGAAAATCGCTGAGGTTACCCAAATCGGCATACCCGGAAGGAAGGGCAAGATGCCGACTTCGTGGGTCGTTGCCGCCGTTCGGGGAATGGCAAAGACCGGACCTACGCTGATCATAGCCGCTGCGGCCAGAACAACTGCGAAAGGGTAATTGACCCGTCGACCTAAGTCCACGGCCTTCCCGCCGGCGAAAATAGTGACGACGAGGGTAATAATTGGGATTACCGGATCGGCCAGGAGAAAACCGGCCATAACCGACGTCCACGAGTCCCCGGCGTTAAAACCTAAAAAGGGCGGGAAGATTAAGTTGCCCGCGCCGAAAAAGATAGCGAACAGCGCGAAGCCGATGACGATAACGTCTTTTGTTTTACTGCTTTTCATATAGTCACTCCTCCAAAATTCGATACGAGATTCATTATACAGAATATTGAACGCCAACTCTACGATAGCAGTGAATTTAAATGATTTATTTGTAAAATACTTGAATTAACGGAATAATTTCGGGGAATTTCATCAATATCAGAAATATTTTTTCAGGAAAATTTTCCTCCGAACGGTCACTATATTGTATATTGAATAGCGATGTGTTAATTTCGCTTTTTTACTTCAGCATGGCGCGACACCACCAAGACGATGGCGTCGTGCTCCATTAAGAGCTCTCCCTCTTCGTCGCGAATAAACACGTCCATGTGCACGACGCCGTAATCGCCATGGCTTTTGATTTCCACTTTGTCCACGACCAGGCTGGTATAGAGCATCCTGTGCGGATAGACGGGTTTTATCCAGCGCAAGTGGTCCATTCCGATACCGGCGACGACGCCGCCTTCGTCCAGTTTCGTATGCACCCACTTGCCCCAACAGGCGTAAAACGTGTGAAAGCCCGAAGCGATAATGCCGCCGAAACGGCTTTTTTTCGCCGCCTCCGGATCTACGTGAATGGGCCGCGGATCGTGAATGCGGGCAAAGTTAATAATCTCTTGTTCCGTAAAGGATATCGGACTCAACTGAAAGGTAATTCCTTCTAGGTAGTCTTCTAAATACATACTGCCTCCCCGCCCCTTCGATTACTCTACCTCTACAATGGTGCCGCCGCCGATG
>JAEXBU010000018.1 GCA_023393815.1 Bacillota bacterium
CACGACCGTGTGGTGGGCGAAACGGCTGACGAAGCAATTGACGCCCATGCTCGAAGCGTCGGAACAAATCGCGAAACAGAACTTGGATTTTCACGTCGGCGAATCGGCGATCAAAGAGTTTAACAGAGTGTTGAGCGGCTTGGAGAAGATGCGCGCAGAACTCAGTGAGGCCTTAAAGAAAAATTGGGAGGAAGAGGAAAATCGAAAAAACAGACTTTCGGCCCTGATCCACGATTTAAAGACGCCCATCGCCATTATCCAAGGAAATGGGGAATTGCTGCGGGGGACGACCTTGACGGAAGAACAGAGAAACTACGTGGCTTTTATCGTAAAAAATTCGACGCGAATTTCGGCCTACGCCCAAGCGCTGATGCGCATGAGCCGATCGAGCGGAACGGAGGCTCCGACTTTGGAAAAGATTTCTGCGGCGGTGCTCGCCGAACGGGCAGTCGCCCTCGCCGAGGAAATCACGTCGGTAGAGGCATTCACTCTTTCCACGTCGATTCACGTAGAGGATTGTTTTCTCCTGGTGGATGAAAGACTATTCGATAGGGTCCTTCAAAATATACTAAGTAACGCGGTTCAGTACGCACCGAAGCAGTCGGGTGTCGAGCTTTCGGTTGTAACGGAGGCGGAGCATTTGATCTTGGCGGTTTCGGATCGGGGGCCGGGATTTTCTGTGGAAGATTTCCTTCGCGGGACGGAAGCTTTTTACCGGGGAGATGCGAGTCGGCACGGATCGGGGAACTACGGCTTGGGGCTTTATGTGGCGAAGGAAATTGTAGAGAAACACGGTGGGCGGCTCTCGTCTTAAGCCGAAGGCCCGAAGGTCGCGGCGCACAGGTGCGTTTGATTTTTCCCATCCTCGGCGAAGAAGAAAAATCGGTTTTGGGAATAAAAAAAGACGCCCGAAGGCGTCCGTTTGGAGCTAACGAGGGGACTTGAACCCCTGACCTGCTGATTACGAATCAGCTGCTCTACCATCTGAGCCACGTTAGCGAATACTTCTATTATTTTAGGGCATAACAGGGAAAAAAGCAAGAGCCATGTAAAAATTATTTCAAGGAAGGGCTCGCGGCGATTGAAACGGCCGGTTATTTATAGTACCATAAGGAAGGAATTGTAGGATCCCGGTGTGCCGGGATTTTTTTATAGAGAGGACGAGAAGATGTCCATTGCGGAAATTGAACGAAGCATTATAAAAAAATATAGAAAAACCATTTGGCGTCGATTTATTAAGGGAATTAACGACTACGACTTAATTGAAGACGGAGACGTGATCGCCGTGGCCATTAGCGGCGGCAAGGATTCCTTATTGTTGGCGAAGCTTTTGCAGGAATTGAAGCGCCACGGAAAGAAACAGTTTGAACTTTTGTTTTTAACCATGGATCCGGGGTATCTTCCCGCCATCCGCGTCCAAGTGGAAACCACCGCCGAGGCCATGGGCATTCCCCTCCGAGTGTATGACAGTAACGTCTTCGAAGTGGCGGAGGATATGGGCGGGGAAAAACCTTGCTATATGTGCGCCCGTATGCGCCGGGGCAGCTTGTACGACAAGGCGAAGTCCTTGGGGGCGAACAAACTGGCCTTAGGTCATCACTTCGACGACGTCATCGAGACGGTTATGATGAACGTACTTTTCGGCGGCAGCTACAAGACCATGATGCCGAAGCTGCACTCCACCAACTTCGAAGGAATGGAGCTGATTCGCCCCATGATCTATATTCGCGAGGCGGACATTCGCCAGTGGGTGAAATACAACGACTTAACTCCCATCGATTGTGCCTGCACGGTGACGGCCAAGGAAAATTTCGGCGCCCGCGCCTATGTGAAAAAACTCATCGAAACCGTGTCCGAGGAAAATCCCAACGCGGCCATGTCGATCTATCGCTCGGCGGAAAATGTAGAGTTGGGAGCCATTTTGGGATACAAAGACAGAGACGGAAAAAAGCACAGCTTTTTGGAATGCTATGAGAGAGGAGAATAATATGCGACTGATTTCATGGAACGTAAACGGCATTCGCGCCGCCCTGAAAAAAGGTTTTATGGACTTTTTTCACGACGCGGACGCGGATATTTTTTGCCTGCAGGAAACGAAACTTTCCGAAGGGCAACTGGAACTGGATCTTGCGGGCTACCATCAATATTGGAACTACGCCGAGAAAAAAGGTTACAGCGGTACGGCGGTCTTTACCAAGGAAGAGCCCATCCACGTGGACTACGGTATCGGCGTGGAAGAACACGACAAAGAAGGGCGGGTCATCACCTGTGAGTACGAAGACTTTTTCCTCGTTACTTGCTACACGCCGAATTCCCAACGGGGACTTGCCCGTCTCGATTACCGTATGCGCTGGGAAGAGGCCTTTCGCGGTTACTTGGCCATGCTGGATCGGGTGAAACCGGTGGTACTTTGCGGCGACCTGAACGTAGCTCACAAAGAAATTGACTTAAAAAATCCCGCGGCCAATAGAAAAAATGCGGGCTTCTCCGACGAAGAGCGCAGCCAATTCCAAAATCTTTTGGATGCCGGCTACACGGACACCTTCCGCCACCTTTATCCCGATGCGAAAGATCGCTACAGCTGGTGGAGCTACATCACCAAGGCGCGGGAGCGAAATGCGGGATGGCGCATCGACTACTTCGTAGTTAGTGAGCGGTTGGACGATGCCATTGTCGAAGCGGATATTTTCGATAGCGTCATGGGAAGCGACCATTGTCCCGTTTATTTAGCCTTGGACGTTTCGGGAATAGATTGAAAATTTAAAGACAAAACGGTAAAATCTAAAGAGGTATACAAGGAACGAAATTTTAAGAAAGGTGAGACAATGGAAGCAACGAGATTTATTCGAATCAACGATCATCTACATTATATCGGCGTCAACGATCGATACACCCACCTCTTCGAAGGTATGTGGCCCTTGCCCGACGGCATCAGCTACAACTCCTACCTCTTCGACGGTGGATCCAAGACCTGTCTTTTGGACTGTGTGCGCATCGATTCTGTGTCGGAATTTATGGAAAAATTGAACGACGCTTTGGGAGGCAGGGATCTGGATTATATCGTGGTCAACCACATGGAACCGGACCACACCTCTTCCTTAAAGAGTGTCATGGAACGTTTCCCCGCCTGCAAGGTCATTACCAATAAAAAAGCCGTAAAGATGATGGAAAACTTCTACGCCATTAGCGACGAACGGGTCCTTCTCGTGGCAGACGGCGAGACCGTGGACATAGGCGAGAGAAAGCTGACGTTTTACACGACCCCCATGGTGCACTGGCCCGAATCCATGGTCTGCTTCGAAGAAGAGACGGGTACCCTCTTCAGCCAAGACGCCTTTGGCGGTTTCGGCACCTTGGACGGTGCCATCTTCGACGACCAAGTGGCGTGGGATAAGTATCGGGAAGAAACCATTCGCTACTACACCAATATCGTAGGGAAATATAGCGTCCAAGTCATTCGCGCCCTGAAAAAATTGGCCGGCCTCGATATTCAAATGATCTGTCCGGATCACGGGCCTATTTGGCGTGACAATATTGATCGCATCGTGAGCCTCTACAGTGATTTAAGTGAACAGAAAACGGAAGACGGCGTCCTCATCGTCTATGGATCCATGTACGGCAACACGGAAATGGTCGCCGAAGCCATCGCCCGTTCCCTGTCGGAAGAAGGCGTGCACAACATTCGCATTCGCGACGTGTCAAAGACCCATTTAAGCTATTTAATTAGTGAAACATGGAATTACAAGGGGATCATTTTGGGCTGCCCCACCTACAACGTAGGTCTATTCCCGCCCATGGCGAATTTAGTGGAAGTGCTGAAGAAACAAAAGATGAAAAATCACATCTTGGGTACCTTCACCAACGCCAGTTGGGGAGGAGGCGCGGAAAAAGAATTCGCCGCCTTCGCCGAAGAAAGCAAGTGGGACGTACTGTCCACTACGGTAGACGTCATGGGCGCGCCTGAACAGGAAGACTTGGACAAATGCGCTCAGTTGGCTAAGGAAATGGCTGACGCCTTAAAGGCGAGCAAGTAACAAGGAAATAGAAAACAAAAACGCCGGTCTCCCGGCGTTTTTGTGTGGGTAAATTTATAAATAGGCTTTCGGATTGGATGAGAAAGCGCTGTCACAAAAAAGAAATAAATAAAAGATTATCATTTGCATTGACATCTATATTCTTCCCGTTCTATACTTGTGATAGTCAAATCCTTTGCTTGGGGAGGAAGTATGCGATTAAGTAAAATGAAGCTTAGTAAAAAGCTCGGGTACGTCGCGCTGCTCGGCGTCTTGGTAATGCCCTATACGGCGCAAGCGGTATCCGTCGGCGAAACGTTTGCATCGAAAGATTTTATAAAAGCGGAGACGCCGGTGTATGATACGCGGGCAGCAGGCGGAAATACGACGGATACGGCATGGAGCTTTACGTTGCGATCCGGCAGCAGGAATTCCTATACTGCGGCGCGGAAAAAGACTAATAATACCGCGGCTTACGTAAAATTAAAAAGCTGTGATCGGCCCCGAGTAGGTGTAGTTGTATGGATTCCAGGAACAAATTGCAAAAAGGTACAGATGTCTCCAGGCGATGTTAGATATTTGCGAAATAACGCACCGGTTGGCAGCATGATTACATTGGCCGTTGAAAGCGGTGATGGAGGAAAAATGTCCGCTACAGGCGTTTGGAGCCCCAATAACACGTCCAATATTCGTTAAATAGTTTTGATAAAGAAGATTAAATAAATGTGATGAAAGCAAAGGATTTGGCAATTTTTTCGGAGGGTGACATGAACCGCGCGTATAGAAACAACCAACTGAAACGGTATGTAAAAGATAAACGATTATGGGTCGTTTTTCTTTATACCGTCGTTTTATTTACGATTCAAACTGTAGCGAAAAGTAATGAGGGAATTTATGACGACAATTTGTCCAATAATCTGATGCTTCTGAATTATTTCGGCGTGGGGGCCAATATATACTACGCTTTTTTGGTATTCTTCGCCCCGTTTACGGCATCCGCCATTTACAGTTATGATCGGAGAAAAAATGTAAATAGCATGCTGATCAGTCGCATGGGCAGGAGATCGTACATAAAAAATACTGTCGCCGTCGCCATTATTTTAGGCGTTGTGACCGGGCTTTTTCCCCTCGTATTTCACGATGTGTTGATGGCTCTCATCTATCCTTTTCATTACGCGCAAGATGTTTATTTTCACGCCGTAAGCCACCGCAGCGGTTTTCTCTATACGTCCAATCCCTATGTGATTAACCTGTTGTTTTATATCGTATACGGACTCTGGTGTATTTTCTTTTCTCTTCTGACTCTCGCCGTAAGCATGGTCAGTCGCAGACGTTATTTTGAAAATATTTTGCCCATCGCCGTCTTTCAAATCGCATGGACTGTGAGCATGAGAAATACTTCGGAGGGCGGGATTCGTTTTACCGAGTTTTTTCCTACGATGTATACGAAGGAGATACCGCTCGGCGTGAGCCTCATTTTCCTGGCCTGCGCGATTGGATTGTGCCTGCTTTTTATTAGGAGCCGGAGCCGTGAAGACAGCCTTTAAGGAATTGCGGCGAAACGGGCTGGAGAACAGGACGTACTTAACGGTCATCTACTTGCTCTTCATTGCCTTTATGGGGCATCAGTTTTTTACCGATTTTGAGGGCGACGGCCTCTATGCTTTGGAAGAGTATAAGAAAGTGGCGGGGGAGATGGGATCCTTTTTCCTGGTAAGTACCCTTTTTATCGCCTATGAATACAATAGTTTAACGGCGGTTCGTTACAAAAGTCGCCGTACGATTTTGCAGTACCACCTTTTAAAAATCCTGTTGCCGGCAGTTCTCATAAGCATTACATCTGTCTTCCTTTTTATGGTGGCGGGCTACGGGCAGGGATTTTTTTACGGGCATTATGCTTCCGCCGCAATCTTCGGGCTAATGCTTGCGGTGCAATCGGTTCTGAGCTTGTCTGCCATAGGCCTGGTAAGTTGCCTGTTCAACGTGTGGGCGAGAAATGAATTTTTGGGCACGATTTTCGCCTTGCTTTTCTTCACTTTTAACAGCTACCGAACCTCAATTTTAACCCGCATCGTCGGGCTATTTACCTACAATTACCATCAAGTGTATTTATCGAAGTTTTTACTTCTTCCGGGCGGGGCTATGGCCTACGGGGTTATGAAAAGCGGCGGTTTACTTCTTGCCATGGGGCTATTTGTCTTTCTCGTAAACTTGCGGGTGAAGAAGCTGGAGTTTTTTGATTAGGGGATGTATATGTTTGTATCGTTAAAGAATATCAGTAAACGAATGAAGGGGAAGGTGATTTTAGAGGATGTTTCTCTGGAGATGGAGCGAGGAAAGATTTACGGCATTTACGGCGTAAACGGTTCCGGAAAGACCATGTTCTTGCGCGCCGTCGCAGGCCTTATGGACGTGGATTCGGGCGCCGTTTTTTTGGACGGCGAGAAGCGCGTCTACGGAACGGCGCCTGCAATAAACATCGGTGTGATGATCGAGAAGGTATCCTTTTACGGAAACTTGACGGGATGGGAGAATCTCAGGCTCTTAGGAGAAATTCGAGGCCCCTTCGACGAGAGCGAGGCGAAAAGGCTTATTGCGTACTTCGACATGGGTCATTACATAAACAATAAGGTGCGCACGTATTCTTTGGGAATGAACCAAAAGCTCGCCATCGTGCAAGCTCTTATGGAAAAACAGCCTCTGGTGTTGTTGG
Source organism: Bacillota bacterium (assembly GCA_023393815.1). GTDB lineage: Bacteria > Bacillota > Clostridia > Tissierellales > Peptoniphilaceae > Aedoeadaptatus. The sequence continues at coordinate 6,727 of JAEXBU010000018.1, forward strand.
ACGAACCGACCAATGCCCTGGATGAAGAGTCCGTGGATCGCTTCTACGCTCTTTTGGAAACGGTAAAGAGGGAGGGGCGAACGGTGGTTCTGGTATCTCACAAAAGGGAGGATTTGCGTCAATGGTGCGACGTCTGTTTTAGAATGCGCGAAGGGAGACTGTATGGGGAAGAAAAATAGCGCAAAGGGAATCGTCGTACTCTTTCTGCTCGCTTTTCTTGCGGCGGTGCGGATCGTCTACATTAATCTGCCTGTGAATGTACCGAAGGACAATGATATATACACCATGCACAAAGTGGGCGAGTCCATTGACTTGGGGGAAGGGAAGTTCTTCGTTTTATCGAGTTGCGAGCCGACGCAGGACGCAAGTTATTTAGAAGACGGGAAGCAGGGCTTGAACAGAGAAGTGCTGATGAAGCTGACGATACGAACCAATGTGGACGAGTTGGTGCAAGATTTCCGCTTTAAGCTCTACGATCGAACCGTCGGCATGTGTTATGTTTCTGATCCGTACAATAAAAAGGGAGGGAGCGCCACATTCGACATCGTTTTACACATAGAAAAAGAGTTTATTCAGTTTCTTCGCGAGCACGATCGACCGCGCGATCTCTACTTCTTCGTCAGTCCCGATCCCTATATTCATGAAAAAGAAACGATTAGCTGCATAAAAATGAATTTAGAGGAAATGCTGAAAAAATAGCACAAAAAAACATGGAGAAAGAGCAGTCTCTTTTTCCATGTTTTTATATGTGCCTATTTAATTCATTGTCACCATTTCTTCGGAAGCCGTCGGGTGAATGGCCACGGTGGCGTCGAAGTCGGCTTTGGTGGCTCCCATGGTGACGGCTACGGAAAATCCCTGTATCATTTCGTCGACGCCTTCGCCGACGGCGTGAACGCCTACAATTTTTTCTTCGTCGCCGGCGCAGACGAGAAGCATTTTATTGGTAAGTCCGTCCCCTGTGATGGAGGAGCGCATATCCGTAAAGGTGGTATCGTAGGTGGTGACGTGATCTTCTCCGTAGGTTTTAATGGCGGCCTTTTCCGTAAGACCCACAGAGCCCATGGGAGGGTGAGAAAAGACCACGGTGGGAATGTTGTCGTATTGCAGGTGCGCGTCTTTCTTGCCGCCGAAGAGGCGGTCGGAGAGCTTTCTTCCCGCTGCGATGGCTACAGGGGTAAGATCCAATTTTCCCGTGACGTCGCCGATGGCGTAGATGCCCTTTTGGGTCGTGTTTTCATAAGCGTCGGAGACGATGCGTCCCCGGTCGTCTACGTCCACGCCGGCCTTTTCGAGGCCCAGATCCTTTGTGTTGGGAGTGACGCCGCCCGTCCAAAGAATGCGTTCGTAGACGGCGGTGGATCCGTCTTTCAAAGTGGTCAAAATGCCCTCGTCGGTTTTTTCGAAGCGTGCGCATTCCGTCTTGAAATGTATGTTTACCCCCGCCGACTGAATCATTTTCGCGACTTCCTCGGTAATGGCTTTGTCGAATTTCTTTAAGATCCGATCGTCCCGAACCAGGTAGTGGACTTCTACGCCCATACCCGCGAGGAAAGAGGACAATTCCGTGCCGATGTAGCCGCCGCCGACGACGGCCACGGTTTTCGGCAAAGTTTCCCAAAGGAAAAAGTCGTTGGAGTAGTCTACGAGCTCGGCACCTTCTACCGGGCAGGGGGTAGGCGAGGCGCCGGCGGCGATGGTTATGTGTTCGGCGGTGTAATCTTCGCCGTTGACGTGCACCGTGTGGGCGTCTACAAAGCGAGCCCGGCCGTGAATGTGAGTAATGCCGTTTTCAAGCAGGCTTTTTTTGTAGGCGGCGCGAGCCCCTTCCACATAGGCCATTTGAGAATTTTTCAAGGTCTTGTAGTCGAAAGACCAACCGTGCAGATTGTAGCCGTAAGGTGTCGCTTCCGTTTCCAACGTGCGGCGAATGCCGGAGGCGTACCAGAGCACCTTTTTCGGCACGCAACCTCGGTTGACGCAAGTGCCCCCCAATAGGTTTTCTTCGATGACGGCGACTTTTTTTCCATACTTTGATGCGCGATTGGCGGTGGCAATGCCGCCGCTTCCGCCACCGATGACGATGTAATCAAATACCTTGGACAAAACAAACTCCTTTCGAGACCTTCCTATTCCACAAAAAAAGAGGATACGATGATCCTCTTAATCTTAGCTATATTTTATACGAGACCTATGAAATATTCAACGGCGATGGCGACGATGACCACGAGGGCCGAGATGACAAAGCCGTGGAGCATGGGGCCGGTGCCGGAACTTTTCATGTCTTTCAGGGAGGTTTTCAGGCCGATGCCGGCGAGGGCCATAATCATTAGAAATTTACTGAGGAGTTTCAAGCTGTGGCCGACGGATTCGGGAATGAAGCCTGCGGTGTTAATAAAGGTAAGAGCCAAAAAGCCGAGGATGAACCAGGGGATGACCGTTGTCAGGGCGACGCCGGTTTTTTCATGATCGTTTTCGGTCTTGGATTTTATGTGGGCGTTTATCAGGGCGAAAATAATCACCGTAGGAATAATGACTATGGAACGGGTGAGTTTTACCATGGTGGCGAAGTCACCGGCGGCGTCGGAGAAGGCGTAACCTGCGGCTACGACGGAAGAGGTGTCATTGACGGCGGTTCCCGCCCACAGGCCGTAAGCCATATCGGACAGACCCAAGGCGTGACCCAAAAGAGGGAAGGCCACGATCATGACCATGTCGAAAATAAAAGTGGCGCTCATGGCGTAGGCGATGTCCAAATCGTCGGCGTCGATAACCGGGGCGATGGAGGCGATGGCGCTACCGCCGCAAATGCCCGTGCCGGCGGAAATAAGATTCGACATTTTCCAGTTCAGGCCGAAGAATTTTCCGGAGAAGTGGCCGAGGCCGAAGCAGGTAAGTAAGGTAAAGATCATGACGGAAATGGATAGGCGACCCACTTGAAAGACCGTAGCCATGTTCAAGGAAGCGCCGAGCAAAATAATGCCCAGTTTCAGTAATTTTTTCGAGGCAAGGGAGGCGCCTTTTTCTACGCTTTTTGTCGATTGTATGAAATGGTTGATGATCATGCCGATGAACAGGGCGATAACCGATGCGCTGATGAGCGGAACGGGAAGCAAGTCTTCGATAAATTTAGCGACGGCGGCAATGAGAAGGGTCAACAGAACCCCGGGAATAAATGATTGGATGGATTTCAATGGTATGCTCCTTTCTTTGATATATTGATCATCTCATAAAATTAAGATAAAATAAAATTATAATTCATTATAGAACAATAAAAAAACGATATGGAGGGACCATGGACGTTCGACTGAGCACATTTTTAGAAGTGTTGGACACGAGAAATTACACCAAGGCCGCCGAGCGCCTACACATTACTCAGCCTGCGGTAACCAAACATATACGCTCCTTGGAAGAGGAATTCGGCGTGCATTTTTTTCGCTACGACGGAAAGAAAATGGTGCCTACGGAGGACGCGTCGATTCTGGAAATGTATGCTCGAAGCCAGCAGAAAAATTATAGGGATATGCGGGATCACTTTCAGAGAGAAAAAGCGCGAACTGTTCGCATCGGACTCACGAAGACCTTGGGGGAGTACGCCTATGTGGACAAGCTGCTGGATTTTGTGCGCGACCGTTCTAACGACTTCGTCTTTGTAATAGACAATACGGAAGCTCTTTTGGAAAAACTTCGAAACGCCCACTTGGATTTCCTCATGGTGGAGGGACAGTTTGCAAAAAAAAATTCGACTACGCCATCTTAAGGGAAGAGACCTTTACGGGCGTTTGCAGCGCGACACATCCGTACAGCAAAAGGACGCTTACGATAAAAGAGGTTGCCGAGGCCTGCCTTATTTTACGGGAAGAGGGCTCCGGTTCCCGGGAAATCCTCGAAGATAAATTGCGTTACAAGGGCTATGCGGTGCGGGATTTTCAGCGGTCGATTACCGCCTCGAGCCCCGTGCTTTTGTCTCGTTTGGTGGCGGAGGGCGTGGGCATTTCTTTCGGCTACGAAAGTATCGCCAAAGACGACCCGTCCCTGTCGACTTTCGAGGTGGAAGGCATTACGGGAAAGCACGAATTTTCTCTGGTGGCGCTGAAATCTACGGGGGGCATTGAATTGTTTCGACGACTGGAAGCGGGCGAAGAGGAGTTGTAAGAAGGTGCCTTAAGGGCACTTTTTTATTGTGGCGTAGACAAAAAGAAAACCCTCGGCATTTGCCGAGGGAATCTTTAGCAGTATGAGTATGAGTTATTTTAATAAGTGTTGATAGTCTGCCGGGGACGTCCGTTTGCGGTCGTCTTTGAAGAAGTCTTTTTCCAATGCGACGACGACGCCGGAGAGTCCAATCAAACCGATCAAGTTGGGGATGGCCATTAAAGCGTTTAAGATGTTGGCAACGGTCCATGCCTAATCCAATTGCATAACGCAACCGACAAAAATCATGATCAAGTAGAGAATCTTGTAAGGCGTACCGATCTTTGCGCCCAAAAGGTAGCGGGCAGATGTTTCGCCGTAGTATTCCCAACCGAGAATTGTGGAGAATGCGAAGAGCAACAAGCCTAAGGATACGATGTATTTACCAAGGCTGAACTTCATGGAGAATGCTGTGGCAGCTAGTGCCGATGCATCGTCAACGCCCGTATTCAAAACGCCGGATGTGGTAATAACCAATGCGGTAATGGAGCAGACGACGAAGGTGTCCAAGAAGACTTCCGTTACGCCCCACATCCCTTGACGGGTCGGGTGGTCGGTGGAAGCGGTCGCGTGCGCGATCGGCGAAGAACCTAAGCCGGCTTCGTTGGTGAAGACACCGCGGCTGACGCCGTTTCGCATAGCCATCATAATGGTGTAGCCGATGGCACCGCCGCCGACAGCGGCCGGGTTAAATGCGCCGACGAAGATGGAGCGGATAGCGCTGGGAATATTGCCTGCATTCATGAGGATAACGATTAAACCGCCGACAATGTAGAAAGCGGCCATAAAGGGAACGAGTTTTTCGGTAACTTTCGAAATGGATTGGATCCCACCGATAATAACGATGGCGGCCAATACGGTAATGACTACGCCGGTGATTACGGGAGGTACGTTAAAGGACGATTTCAAGGTGCCGGCGATGGCGTTGGATTGAACGGAGCAGCCGATACCGAAGCAGGCGACGGCGGCCAAGAATGCGAAGGCCTTGCCGAGCCAAGGTTGTTTCAAGCCGCGGTCGAGGTAGTACATGGGGCCGCCGGCATAGCCGTCTTTCGTTTTTACGCGATAAGCGACAGCCAGGTTAACTTCCGAGAATTTTGTGCACATGCCGAAGAATGCGGCAACCCACATCCAGAAGACAGCGCCGGGACCGCCGCCTAAGATAGCGACCGATACGCCGACGATATTACCGGTACCGACCGTAGCGGCCAATGCCGTGGAGAGGGCTTGGAAAGGCGAAATCGCGCCTTCTTCAACATCCGATTTTTCGAACATTTTTCCCATGGTGTTTTTGAGAATATATCCGAAATGCCGCAATTGTACGAAGCGGGTGCGTAGGGACAGGATGATGCCTGCACCGACAAGCAAAACGATGAGGGGAACGCCCCACACGAAAGAATCAATTTTAGTTAGTACATCTGCGAAACTCATAAGTCACCTCCGAATAAGTATAAATAACTGCTGATAGGCATATTATACACCGTTTTTCAGAAAATTAAAGACTAATTTTAGAAAAAGTCTTACTTTTTCTAAAATTAGTTTTTTATCAAAAGCCGAAGGTCATAAAAATATCAAGGGAATAGGTATGTAAAAAATAAAATTTAAAATCATACGGAAAACAGGAAAATTATTTAATGCAGAAAAGGATTTCTCGTGAAAAGGCGAAAAATAGAGGATAGACGGAGATTTGGCGAGATAAAATCAGAATATTGAAATAAATGCAAGTAAATGAATCGGTTCGAAGGTAGACTTCCCTGCGCAAGTGTTCGTTTTTTGAAGTGTTTTTCCATAGACGCATCGCCGACAAGGGAGAACGAAAGGTTTGAAAAATGGATCCTTCCACGTTGTGCAGAAAATTTTCCCATGGAAAAGCGGTTTGCGCCGTCAAATGCGGGTATTCTTCCGTGAAGATGAGGAAAGATAAAGGTGAGGATTTTATTTTTTACATTGAAATCCCTTGTCACTGGATTTGCTGCGTGCTATACTCTGCACAGAGTGCAAGGCACGAAGGGGTACACCACCGCGGGTGTAGTTCCTTCGTGCTTTTTTTGTTGAGGAGATGACTGTGAAAATAAACGGAAAAGTCATAAAAATCACTGGTCCGAAACCTCTGGTCTCCGTCTTAAAAGAGGCCGGATACGATCCCAACGGCGTGGTCCTTGAGAAAAATGGGATTCTCGTTCGGCGAAGAGACGTGGCACAGACGATAGTTGAGGCGAAAGATGTATTGGAGGTGTTTTCTTTTACCGGTGGAGGTTAAACGATCCGACGTGTTGCTTCGGCAAAGCCCAGATGTCAACGACGCCGTAAAAGAAGCTACAGTCGCCGTCTTAGGCTGCGGAGGATTGGGTTCCAATGTGGCGTGGATCTTGGCGCGACTGGGCGTAGGCAAGCTTATTCTGTACGATTTCGACGTGGTAGAGGCTTCGAATTTAAACCGCCAAAACTACGGGGCGGCGGATATTGGTAAGGAGAAGGTGTCAGTGACTGCCGAACGCATAAAGGCGTGGCTGCCCTACGTACAGGTGGAGGCGCGGAAACGATTCGTCGACGTCGTCGAACTTCGGCATCTGGTCGTCGAGGCGGATGTGGTCGTCGAGGCCTACGACGGTGTGCAGTCGAAAATGGAGGCTTTCGATTTTTTTCAAGACGTAGAGCTACCTTATATTTGTACCACCGGCGTGGCGGGTCCCGTAGGCACCATAGAGCGAAAGGATTTCGGAAACATTCACCTGGTGGGAGATTTTCACGGCGAGGATCGCAAGGATTGTTACTTGCCCAAGGTCATGACCATCGCCGCCATGGAGTGTCAAATAGTGTTGGAACAATTGATAGGAGGAGAATCATGAACGATACGTGGACATTAGGAAATAAGACTTTTACTTCCCGCTTTATTTTAGGTTCGGGTAAATACGCGCCGGAAATCATCGATGCGGCCGTCTCTCAGGCCGGTGCCGAAATGGCCACCGTAGCTCTTCGCCGGGCGAATACGGCGGATGTAACGAATATTTTGGATTTCATTCCGAAGCACGTAACCTTAATCCCCAACACCAGTGGCGCCAGGGACGCCGATGAAGCCGTGCGCATTGCCCGCCTGGCCAAGGAAATGGGCTGCGGAAATTTCGTTAAAATTGAAATCATCCGCGACTCCAAGTACCTATTGCCGGACAACGAACAAACTTTAAGAGCTACGGAAATTTTGGCCAAAGAAGGTTTTGTCGTACTGCCCTATATGTATCCGGACCTGAACTATGCTCGGGATATGCGCGATGCCGGCGCGAGCGCGATTATGCCCTTGGCATCTCCCATCGGAAGCAACAAGGGCCTTGCCACGAAGGCCTTTATCCAAATTTTAATCGACGAGATCGATCTGCCCGTGATTGTGGATGCCGGAATCGGCCGTCCTTCTCAAGGGGCGGAAGCCATGGAAATGGGCGCCGCCGCCATTATGGCCAACACGGGAATCGCGACGGCGGGAGATATTCCCATGATGGCGAAGGCATTTAAGTTGGGGATCGAGGCGGGACGGTTGGCCTACCTATCCAAGCCGGGTCGTATTTTGGATAGGGGCGCCGACCCGTCCTCTCCCTTGAGAGACTTCTTCGATTGAGAGGTGTATCATGATAAAAACAGTATTCGACTACGCGCCGGGCATGGATCAAATTTCGGAAGCTATTCCCAAGGAAATTGCCGCCACCTACGAAAGAGAGCGCGTCCGCACCGTTACCGGGGCCGACGTGGCGGCGGTGCTGGAGAAAGAGCGCCTGACGCCCGACGATTTCTATACCCTGCTTTCGCCGACGGCGGAACCGTATTTGGAAAAGATGATGGAAAAATCTCGCGGCCTGAGACGGCAATATTTCGGCGACAACGTCTATTCTTTCTCGCCCCTTTATATCGCTAATTATTGCGAAAATGGCTGCCGTTACTGTGGATTTAACGCAAAAAGTAGCATTAAGCGGGCAGCGTTGCGTGACGAGGAGATTGAAGTGGAAATGCGAGCGCTGGCCAAAGACGGCATCGAAGATGTGTTGATTTTAACGGGGGAAAGCAGTCACTATTCTCCCGTCGAATACATTGAAAATGCCGTAAAGCTCGCGAGGAAGTATTTCCGCGTGGTGGGTCTGGAAATTTATCCAGTCAATGTGGCCGACTACAAACGGCTGCAGGAGGCCGGAGCCGATTTCGTTACGGTATTTCAGGAAAGCTACGATCCCGAAGTCTACGATTACTACCATCCGCGAGGAAATAAGCGGAGCATGATTTATCGCATGGGCACCCAAGAGCGGGCGGCTATGGGCGGTATGCGCGGAGTCGGCTTCGGCGTGCTCTTCGGCTTGGCGGATCCCGTGGCCGACTGTTTCCGACTGGGTCTGCATGCCTATTTGCTTCAACGGAAATACCCGCACGTGGAAATCGCCGTATCCTTTCCGCGGATTCGCCCGACCCACGGGGCCGAAGATGTGGACAACACCAATCGCATCGGCGAAAGAAAGTTGATGCAATTTATTACGGCCATGCGCATCTTCCTTCCTTTCGCTTCCATTACGATTTCTACGAGGGAACGAAAGGAATTTAGAGATCAAGCCATGCTCTACGCGGCGACAAAGATTTCCGCCTCCGTGGATACGGGGATCGGTCGCCGAGGCCAGGAACCGGAGGAAGACGAAGGGGAAGAACAATTCGTCATCGCCGACGAGCGCACCTTGGATGAAATCGAAAAGGATTTGAAAGAAGAAGGCCTCTACGTCCTCAGAAACGACTACATTCGCCTATGAAGATTCTGTATTTCATTACGGACTCCACGAAATACGCCGACGAAGACGCGTTTTTCGAAGACGTATTTGCGGCCTTACGAGGAGGCGTGGATCGGATTCAGCTGCGGGAAAAGAATTTGTCTGACGAGGCCGTTTACGAGCGGGCGCGCATCATAAAAAAAGAAGCGGATAAGTACCACACGCCTCTTATTATCGACGACCGCGTCGGCGTGGCGAAAAAATTGGGCGTAGGCGTTCATTTGGGGGACGACGACATGGCCATAAAAGAGGCTCGAGCCATTTTGGGCCGAGACGCTTTAATCGGAGTGTCGGTAAAGACCGTGCAAAGAGCGCGGGAGGCGGAGAAGGAAGGGGCAAGTTATTTCGGCACCGGTGCCCTTTTTCCTACCCGGACGAAAGTCGTGACCCGCCATACGTCTATGGATACCTTCCGCGCCATTAAAAAGAGCGTATCCGTGCCCGTGTACGCGATCGGCGGAATTAACGAAAAGACCTTGCCCGAGCTGAAGGACGAAGACTTCGACGGGATCTGCGTGGTTTCGGCGATCCAATACGCCCGGGATCCCGAAGAGGCGGTAAAGAATTTAAGAGCCGTTTTATCCCGGATGTAATGTGTTATACTGCTTTCGGGAGGCGTTTATGATTTACTATTACAGCGGCACGGGAAACAGCGCCTATGTGGCAAAAATATTGTCCGAGCATCTGCACATGACGGCTGTCGACCTTGGCGAGCGAATAAAGGCGGGAAATATGGCGTCGATCGACGATGGAGTTATCGTCCTGGTCACGCCCACCTATGGTTGGCGTATGCCTCGGTTTTTGGAAGACTATTGGAAACAGATTCGCGTTCGGGGGAAGAAGCTTTACGGGGTGATGACCTGCGGATCGGAAATTGGCGGGGCGCCTCTTTGTGTGGAGAAATTGGCCCGGGAAAAGGACCTGATCTACGGCGGCACGTTTTCCGTGGTGATGCCTGAAAACTATATCGCCCTGTTTCAGGTTCCGGCGGCGGAGGAGGCACGAAAGATTCTCGATCGGGCCGATGAATCGCTGGAGTCGATCGCCCGTAGGATCGCCGCAGGAGAAGACGGGAAAAAGACGGCGTCGCTTGCGGGAAGAATTTTTACGGGGATAAACGGAGCGTTCTACGCCCTCTTCGTCCACGCAAGGAAGTTTTATGCCAGAGAGGAATGCATCGGCTGCGGCGAATGCGAGCGTCGCTGCGTTTTGGGCAATGTAAAGCTCGAAGAGGGAAGGCCCGTATGGTACGACCGCTGTACCCATTGTATGGCCTGCATTAACTATTGTCCCGTGGAGGCCATCGAATATGGAAAGAAGACGGTGGGCAGGTTCCGCTACACCTGTGAGAAAGTGAGGAAAAAGAATGTTTCGTCCCGTGAAGCGTGAAAACCAAAGTCTGCGTCTCGATGAAATCGAGGCCGTGCTCGAAAAAAATCATTGGGGCGTTCTGTCCCTGTACGGTGTCGAGGGCTATCCCTACGGCGTGCCCATAAACTACGCCTACGTAGACGGAGTCATCGTTTTTCACAGCGCCCGAGAGGGGCATAAGTCGGAAGCCATGGCGGGAAATGACAAAGTCGCCTTTACCGTGGTCGATAGAGATGAAATCGTGGAAGAAGCGTATACCACGGCCTATCGATCGGTGATTGCCTTCGGCCGTGTCAAAAAATTGGAAGGGAAAGAGAAAATCGAGGCATTTATCCAAATGACCAACGAGTTGACGCCATCGGTAAGCGAAAAAAGCAACGAAGAGACCGTAAAAAATTGCACTCACGCGGACGTGTATGGGATCGCCGTCGATCACCTTTCGGGGAAAGTCGGTCGGTTGACACCGAGGGATTAGTATTTGACAAAGACCTTGCTGAATGGTAAGGTCTTTTTAAATGAACAATGCAAGGGGAACTTTGACAGTTGAGAAGGTAAAACCTGACCCTTTGAACCTGAGAGCTAAGACTCGCGTAGGAATGCACGCCGCCGGCCCATCGGCGACCTTTAAGGTACCTTCTCGATAGAAGGTACCTTTTTTGATGTAGAAAGGAAGTTCTGGATGGAAGAATTAAAGCGTGCGCTGAAAAAAGCGCAGGAAGATGTCCGGAGCGCCTGCCCCGTGGCGCCGTCGATCACCAATTTTGTGACCATCGATTTTGTGGCCAACGCGCAAATCGCCGTAGGCGGTTCGGCGGCCATGGTGTATATGCCCGACGAGGGCGAGGCCATGGCGAATATAGCCAAGTGCCTATACATTAACGTCGGGACGTTGATTCCCGTACACGCCGAAACCGTGCCCAAGACAGCGAAGGCCGCTTATGAGAAATGCGCCTACGTCCTGGATCCCGTGGCCGCCGGCATGGGCGAGCTTCGGAGTGCACTTTTGACGGGCATGAAGGAATATCCTCCGGCCATCGTCCGCGCCAACGCTTCGGAAGTGATTACCTTGGCGAAGATGTGGGGATTGGTGGACACGGAGCGGGGGAATGTGCGCGGCGTCGATTCCACGGAAAGTGTGGAGTCGGCGCGAGAGGCGGCGGAAGCTTTGGCCCGCTTTACGAAGGGAGCGGTCTGTGTGTCAGGCAAAGAAGATATGATTACCGACGGTATGCGGACCATCCGCTCCTACGGGGGGAGCGAATATTTCACTCGTATTACCGGAAGCGGTTGTTCTTTGGGCGGTGTCTGTGCCGTTTATCACTCGGTGACCGATCCTTTTACGGCGGCGGTGGCGGCGACGAACGCCTACAATGTCGCCGGTGCGCGGGCGCAAGAGGTGGCCGAAGGGACGGCAAGTTTTAAGGTCGCCTTCCTGGATGCCTTGAGCCGTTTGACGGGAGACGATCTGGCCGATTGTTCTATGGAGGAGATATAAATGAAATTCAGCATTGAAAAATATTTCGTCGTCGGTCCGGAAAATACATTAAACCGCCCCGTAGTCCCCATAATCCGAGACGCCATCGAAGCGGGATTCACCTGTATTCAATTGCGATCGAAAGTGGCATCGGCGAGAGAGATGATTGCCCTTGCAAAAGAGACGAGTGAGATGATTGCATCCATTGGGAAGGGAGAAGATGTCGTTCTGTTAATCGACGACCGCCTGGACGTGGCCTTGGCGGCACGAGAAGCCGGGGCAAAGGTGGACGGCGTTCACGTGGGGCAATCGGACATTCCCGTTTCCCTGTGCCGAAAATTGTTGGGCCCCGACGCGGTTATTGGACTGTCTGCACCGACGGGGGACTTAACACGCTACGTACAGGAAGGGAATTTTGAGGACGTGGATTACTTCGGCGCCGGGCCTTTGCACGAAACGGAAACGAAGAAAGATTGCGGCGTAGATGCGGACGGAAATGTCGTTTACCGCACCCTGGATGAGATCAAAAAATTAGTCGCCATTTCGCCTCTGCCTATTACCATCGGCGGCGGCGTGAAGGCCGAGGACATGGAAGCTTTGGCGGATACGGGCGTGGATGGATTTTTCGTCGTATCGGCCATCGCTTCGGCGAAGGATCCGAAAGCCGCGGCTCGGGAATTGGTAGAAAAATGGGAGGCCGCCAAGTGAAGAGCATGATGACCGTCGCCGGCAGCGATTCTTCCGGGGGCGCGGGCATCCAAGCGGACATCAAGACTGCTACGGCACTTGGCGTATTTGCCACTTCGGCCATTACCGCCTTGACGGCACAAAACACAACGGGGGTGTTCGCCATCGACGATGTGCGAGGGGACGTAGTGGCGGCGCAGATGCGCGCCATTTTAACGGACATTCCCCCCGATTCGGTAAAGATCGGAATGGTCTCGTCTCAAGATATCATCGCAACCGTCGGCGAGGAATTGGCGGGCTACGAAGGGCCGGTCGTCTTGGATCCCGTTATGGTGTCCACTTCCGGTTCCACCCTGTTAAAAGAGGAGGCCATAGAGACCTTAAAGGCCGTGCTTTTTCCTCGGGCGACGCTGATAACGCCGAATATTCCCGAAGCGGAACTGCTGACGGGTATAAAAATTGAATCGACGGAAGATCAGAAAGCGGCGGCCAAGGCGTTGTATGAGGCCTTTGGCGCGTCGGTTCTTTTGAAAGGCGGTCACGGCACGGGCCGCGCGGCAGACGTTTTTTACGACGGGGCGGTGCATCTGTTCGAAAAGCCCATGTTGAAGAATCCCAACACGCACGGCACGGGCTGCACCCTGTCTTCGGCCGTCGCCTCGTATTTGGCTCTGGGCTTGGACGAAGTGCACGCCGTGGAAGAAGCAAAAAATTACGTATACGAAGCAATTGCAGACGGCCTGGACCTGGGACGGGGACGGGGGCCGATCAATCACATGGTTAGGAGAAAGAAATAATGGCATATACAACGCAAATGGATGCAGCACGACAAGGTATCCTCACCGAGGAAATGAAAATTGTCGCCGAAAAGGAGAAGCGGACGGCGGAAGAAATCCGACAATGGGTGGCGGAAGGAAAAGTCGTTATTCCCGCTAATAAAAACCATACGTCCTTGGATCCTACAGGCATCGGGTCCATGTTAAAGACCAAGATCAATGTGAATTTGGGCGTGTCCAAGGACGTGGAAAATTTGGACGAAGAGCTGAAAAAAGTAAACTATGCCGTAGAATTGGGCGGCGACGCCATTATGGACTTGTCTACCCACGGAGACACGAAAGTTTTCCGTAGAAAGCTCACGTCGGAATGTCCGGCCATGATCGGCACCGTACCTATTTACGACTCGGTGATCTACCATCAAAAGGATTTGGGGCAATTGACGGCGGAAGACTTCCTCGAAGTAATCCGCGCGCACGGGGAAGACGGCGTCGACTTCGTCACCTTGCACTGCGGACTGACACGCCGTACGGTGGAACAATTAAAGCGATTCGGCCGCACCACGAACATCGTAAGTCGCGGCGGAAGTTTGGTCTTTGCCTGGATGAGTATGACAGGGAATGAAAATCCCTTCTTCGAATACTACGACGAAATTTTGGACATTTGTCGGGAATACGACATGACGATTTCTTTGGGAGACGGCGCTCGACCCGGTTGTTTAGCCGATGCAGGGGATCTTCTTCAAATCGAAGAATTGGTTCGCTTGGGCGAACTCACCCAAAGGGCTTGGGACAAGGACGTGCAGGTTATGGTGGAAGGGCCGGGACACGTGCCCTTGAATCAGGTGCAAGCCAATATGGAAATTCAACAAAGCCTTTGTAAGGGTGCGCCGTTCTACGTCTTGGGACCGATCGTTACCGACATCGCTGCCGGTTACGACCACATTACCGCCGCCATCGGCGGAGCTGTGGCCGCCATGAGCGGCGCCGCTTTCTTGTGCTACGTTACTCCGGCGGAACACTTGGCCTTGCCCAATGCCGACGACGTAAAACAGGGAATTATGGCTTCGAAAATCGCGGCCCACGCGGCCGATATCGCGAAGGGCATTCCGGGTGCTCGAGACATGGACGACCGTATGGGTCGCGCCCGTCGCGCTCTGGATTGGGACGCTATGTTTGAAAATTGCATGGATCCCGAACACGCGAAAGCTGTGCGCGACGAACGGGCGCCGGAAGTGGAAGAAACCTGTTCCATGTGCGGAAAGTTCTGTGCCGTAAGAAGCATGAATAAAGCTCTGGCCGGCGAAGAAGTGGATATTTTGTAAAAAACGAACACCTCTCATTCTTCTGTACCGTGACAGAGAAAAGGAGAGGTGTTTTTTTGCGAAAAGGAAAATTTTCCTATAACAAAAAGAGCGAGACGCCAATGTGTGTTTCGCTCTTTTCGTTTATTGCATTAATTTCCGCCGTTTCCGCCCTGTTGCTCGCCGCTTTTTGAGCCGCTTTTGCCGGACTTGGAATTGGAGTCGGAATTTCCATTTTGTTGTTCTTTGTCTTTGTTTTGTTCTTCTTCCGTCTTCTTCGGTTTTGGCGGAATGTTGCGGTAGAGTTTTTTCAAACCGCTGGGAGACGTGCCTTCGGCAAAGATTTCCGTATAACCGGATACGGGAATGTATTTCTTGTACAGGCCGTCTTCCGGTGCCTTAAAGTCTTTGTCCTCTAAATCCTTGTGCACGTCGCGCATAATGGAACGCCACAGATTGGCCGCCATACGGGAGTAGTCCCACAAAGGTGTATTGTCGTCGTTTCCGATCCAAACGGCACCGGTGTAGTAAGGCGTGAAGCCTACAAACCAGCTGTCCCGCTTGCGGTTGGTGGTTCCGGTCTTGCCGGCAATGTGCATTCCGCTGAAATTGGCGTAGGTTCCGGTACCGCTTTTTACGACGGTTTGGAGCATGGAGGTCATAATATAGGCGTTTTGCGGCGAGGTGATTTCCACTTCTTCCTTGGGATTTTCGTAGATGACTTTGCCACTTTTATCGGTGATTTTGTCGATAAACGTCGGTTTAATGAACTTTCCTTCGTTGGGGAAAGTGCTGAAGGCACCGGCCATTTCCAAGGGGCTGATGCCCACGGTCATGCCGCCCAAGGTGAGGGACGCTAGGTTTACGTCGTTGTATTTTGTCGTGTCGATGTTTGGGTATTTTTTTTGATCCTCGGGGAGGACGAGACTGGAGATCTGCATCTTTTTCAGATTGTCGATCATCATTTGCGCCGCTTCGTCTTCTCCTGAAGCCAAGCCCTTACCTACCAGGTAGGCGCCCACGTTGGACGATTGACGAACCAAATTCCGAACCGTGGCCCAGCCTTGGTAGCCGGTGGAGTTTTTCGGCCAGCCGCCCGGCCTCGGCAAGTCGCGGTAGACGTCGCCGGCGGTGCCGCCCTTGTTCAAGAGGGCAAGGTAGGGGCCGATGGGCTTGATGGACGAACCCGGTTGACGGGGATTTTTTGCCCGGTTCAAGATATTGTTGCCGCCGATTCCGCGACCGCCGACGATCGCAACCACTTGGCCCGTGTGGTGGTCCATAATGGTAATGCCTACTTGCGGCTGGATAATGCCCTTTTCATTGGTGTGACGGCCGGGGAAGAAGCTGTTTTGCGAGACTTTTTCCTCCAGAATCTTTTGCACGTTTAAATCCAAAGGCGTCTCGATAACCAAGCCCCCGTTATAGAGAATATTCTGCGCTTCGTCTTTTTTGTATCCCTTGGACAGCAAGATTTCCAGTACTTCATCCTTTACCGCATCCACGTAATAGGACGAGATGCCTTTTGTGGTATGGCTGCCCAAGTCCAGATGAATTTCTTCGTTGATGGCGTCTTTCATGGTGGACTCGTCGATCATGCCGAGAGCATTCATTTTGTGAAGAATGAGCTCTTGACGCTTTTTGCTGTTTGGGTTCGCAACGGCTTTTCTCGCGACGAGCACGCCCGATGTGATTTGGCTATGTTCGAAGGGATCGATCAGGCTTTTTTCCGCCAAGGCGTCCCCTAATTCCTTGTCCTGTTCCGTCACTTCCGCGCCGATGGATTCGGCGGGAACGAGACTGAATTCGATGGCGTCCAAGTCGTCGCCTTCCTCAATGGCCACGGCGTTGAAAGGCGTGTATTCCGAGGGGCGGTTGGTAATGCCTACAATCATAGCCGCTTCCGCCAAGCTCAATTCGCTGACGTCCTTGTCGAAAAAGGTCTTGGATGCGGCTTCTACTCCTTTGGTTCCCTTGGAAAAGGCGGCGGAGTTTAAATAGGCTTCGAGGATTTGCTTTTTACTGAGGGTGCTTTCCAATTGGAAGGCGTAGTAAATGTCTTGGAACTTACGAGCGTAGCTCTTTACCGGAGAGGTATACAGGTTTTTTGCCACCTGCATGGTAATGGTGGAGCCCCCTTGGCTGAAGTCCATGCTTTGTAAGTTTCTAACCGTAGCCGAAACCAAGCGGCGAAAGTCCACGCCGTGGTGGTCGTAAAAGCGTTGGTCTTCGATAGCCACGGCAGCGTCTAACAGGTAATCCGGCATACGCTTAATGGGCACCCACTCGCTGAATTCGTTTTGAACTAATTGTTCCACATTGTCGCCGTTTTTGTCTCGCACTACCGATGTTTCGGAAATAGCCGATCGAATGTTTTTCGGATCGATGGCGGGGGACTGGCTAATGGCCGTGATGGCGTAAGCAACGGCAATACCCGCGAGGGTGATGCCGCAAATGACGATTAATAAAAATAGGATTTTAAAGGCAGAACTCCAGCGGAGAGAATGACCCTCGTGCCGGTTCTGTCCGGATCGTTTACCCATAGAAACCTCCTTCATAATTTTCTATTATAACAAATGCAAACTGTTTATAGAGAGGAAATCCGTGAATTTCACGATCTTAACAAAAAGATAGACATTCGCCGGGTTTTGTAAAAGCAGACGATAGATACCATTTAACGGTAAATTGTTCACAAACATATGGTATAATTGTTTCGTCAAAAAGGAAGGCAATGGACAAAGGGGGAGCTATGTATTCGGGACATCTGACCGACATTGCGGGCATCGCCGTCGGGCACAAGGAAGATGTAGAAGCCGGCACAGGGGTTACGGTGATCGTGCCGCCTACGGGAACGACCGCCGGTGTGGACGTAAGAGGCGGCGCTCCGGGAACGCGGGAGTGCGTCCTGTTGAATCCTACCTATGCCGTGGATCAGGTGCAGGCCGTCGTTTTAAGCGGTGGAAGTGCCTTCGGCCTGGACAGCGCCACCGGCGTTATGGAAGGCTTACGAGAAGATGGTATCGGCTTTCCCGTAGGCGTGGGCGTGGTGCCCATTGTTCCCGCCGCCGTCTTATTCGACTTAGCCTACAAGCGCAGCGATGTGTGGCCGGATAAGGCCATGGGGCGGGCCGCGTACGAAGCCGCCGACGAAAAAGAGCGCCGTCAAGGTGCTATAGGAGCCGGATGCGGTGCCACGGTGGCGAAGACCATGGGCGTAGACTGCGCGAAAAAGTCAGGAATAGGGAGCGCGTCGATTACCGTCGGCGGCGTCACCTTTGCGGCTCTGGTCGCGGTCAATGCTTTCGGGCATATTTCGGATCCCGAAACCGGCGAGGTACTTGCCGCCCCGGAGGCGGATGGAAAGGTTCTTTCCGTAGAAGAGGCGCTTTTGCAAGGCGCCGTGGACTTCGAGACGGGGAAGCACCAAAACACCACCATTGGCGTGGTGGCCACCGACGGCATCTTTACCAAAACCCAACTCTGTAAGCTGGCATCGGTAGCCCACAACGGCTACGCGAAATCCATCACGCCGGTGCACACGGATTTGGATGGAGATACGATTTTTTCCCTGGCTACCAATCGCGTGGAATGTTCTATGCAGCTGGCCGAATATTACTTGCCGAAAGTCATGGCTCGAGCCGTGGCCAACAGCCTTTACAGTCTTTAGTTAAACAAATGACCGTCATCCTTTTGGAGCCGGATCGGAGGTTTTCATGAAAAACAAGTCGAAAAAACCCATTCTCACCACCCGTGAGATCGTCATTATCGGCATCTTAGGTGCCATTACCGTAGTCTTGGGCATGACGCCCTTGGGCTTTGTGCCCATTGGACCCTTAAACGCAACCACCATGCACATTCCCGTCCTGATCGCCGCCTTTATCGAAGGGCCGGTGGTGGGCGGTTTCGTCGGGTTGATTTTCGGACTCAGTTCCCTTTTTAACGCCATTGCCCGCCCGACGCCGATTTCTTTTGTCTTTTACAATCCCCTCATCTCCATCGTACCGCGGATTCTTTTAGGCGTGATCTCCGCGTATATTTACCGCATTTTCAAAAACGTGGATAAAAAGGGTCTCAAGGCCTTGGGACTAATCGCGTGGATTGGCGTTATCGGTTTTTTGGCCGCAGGTCTCATTAAAAACATTGTCGCATCGACATACGGCGGCGGTTTCTTCTTAAACGGCGGATTTTTGTTGCTTTCCGTCGGTCTTTTGGTCTGGATCGTGCGGTCTGAGAGCGAAAGCGGCGCGGTGGTTCTTTCGGCTTTCATCTCGACGATTCTGCATTCGGTCATGGTGATGGGCGGCATTTATATTTTCTTTGCCGAGGCCTTTGTCCGCGCCATGGGGGCGCCGGAGGCGTTGGTGAACACGGTTATTTTCGGTACGATTATTTCATCGGGCGTGCCCGAGGGCATCCTCGCGGGCATCGTCTCGACCGGCGTCGTCACGGCGTGGGCGGCGAGCAAAAAAAGATAGAATAGAGTGGTTCATTATGTTATTAGTAATCGATGTGGGAAATACGAATATCGTCTTCGGGGTGTATAAGGGAAAAGAGCTTATTCACGATTGGCGCATTTCGTCGGACAATGACAAGACCAGCGACGAATTCGGTATGTTGGTGACGGAAATGTTAAACAACGTGCAGCTGAAGCCCGTGAATATTGAAGCGGTGATCATGTCTTCCGTGGTGCCCAACATTATGCACACCATGCAAAATATGATCGTTAAATACTTTCATCAGTACCCGTTGGTCGTCGGAGCCGGCATCAAGACGGGCATTAACATTCGCTACGACAATCCCAAGGAAGTGGGGGCCGATCGCATCGTCAACGCCGTGGCCTCCGTGGAAAAATACGGCGGTCCCTGCATCATCATCGATTTAGGCACGGCCATTACCTTTTGTGTCGTAGACGACAAGAAAAATTATCTGGGCGGTTTGATCTTACCGGGCATTTCCATTTCCGCCGACGCGTTGGTCTCTCGTACATCGAAGCTGCCGAAGATAGAGATTATTAAGCCGGAAAAAGTCATCGGAAAAAACACGGTGAGCAGTATGCAAAATGGCCTGTATTACGGCTTTTCCAGTATGATCGACGGCATTGTCATGCACATTTGTAAAGAGCTCGGCAGGGCCGCCGAAGACATCAAGATTATTGCCACCGGCGGCTTTTCTTCTCTCTTAGTAACGGACAGCCGATACGACATCCTCATTGATCGGGATCTGACCCTGGATGGACTCCGCATCCTTTATGAGATGAACAACTGATGGCCTTTACCTTAGCTCTTGCGCCCATGGTCGGCTATACGGATCGAAGTTTTCGCCGCATCGCGACAGCCTACGGCATGGACTACTCCACTACGGAAATGGTAAGCGCCAAAGCCCTTTATTACAAAGATAAAAAGACCCGTCGTCTGATGGCCGTGGGAGAAGACGAAGCGCCGGTGAGTTTGCAGCTCTTCGGCGACGATGCCGCGATTTTTCGCGCGGTTATCGAAGAGCTGGGCGACGTTTTGTCGATCTTTCGCTCCGTGGACGTGAACATGGGGTGTCCCGCGCCGAAGATCGTAAAGACCGGTGCGGGAAGCGCTCTGTTGAAGACGCCGGAAAAGGCGGAGGCAATTTTAAAGGCCTGCGTACAGGCCTCGCCGATTCCGGTCACCGTAAAAATTCGAAAAGGCTTCGAGGAAGGCGGCGAAGAAGGCATGACCGTCGCCAAAATCGCCGAAGCCTGCGGCGTGTCCGAGATTACCGTTCACGGAAGAAGTAGAGAAGCTTACTACAGCGGAAAAGCGGATTGGGACTTTATTCGTCGCGTGGCCTCTGGCGTATCGATCCCCGTCATCGGAAACGGCGACATTTTAAAGGCAGAGGACGTGTTGAAGTACAAAGACAGCGGCATCGCCGGCGTCGCCATAGGCCGCGGTGCCATAGGCCATCCCTTTCTTTTCCGGGAGATAAAAGGGGCTCTTTCGGGAAAAGAAGTGCCCCCTGCCGATCGCGAGGAGATTCTTTCCGTGGCGAAAAAGCATTTGGCCATGAGTGTGCAGGAAAAGGGCGAGCATTTGGGCGTCATCGAAATGCGTAAGCACTTTATTGGCTATTTAAAGGGATTCGAGCGGGCGAAAATGCACCGAAACGAAATTTTAACCTTTACGAAGGAAGAAGAAATTCGTCGCTACCTGGATCAATTGTCGGAGAAGGGGCAGTGATTGACAGCCTTGTCCATTCTTTATATAATAGAGTGAATTGATTACATGGACCCGGCGTCGGGTCCTTTCTTCATAATCGAAGACAAAGACGAGAAATGAGTAGGAGTGATACGATGGTAGATAATGAAGTTTTAATTACGGAAGAAGGCTTGGAAAAGATCGAAAGTGAGATCGAATACTTAAAAACCGTACGGCGAAAAGAAGTGGCCGAACGGATTAAAGTGGCGTTGGGTTACGGGGACCTGTCGGAAAACTCGGAATACGACGAGGCGAAAAACGAACAGGCGCAAGTGGAAGAGCGCATCGCTAAGTTGGAATACATGGCGCGAAATGCCAAAGTGGTTAAGGGCAACGACTTAAACGACCACATCGTCAATGTAGGATCTTCCGTTACCGTGCGGGACGAAGATAGCGGAGAAGAAGACACCTACCACATCGTCGGCAGTGCCGAAGCGGATCCCTTGGAAGGGAAAATCTCCAACGAAAGCCCCATTGGTGCCGGACTTATGGGAATGGGCGTCGGCGAAATTGCGGACATCGACGTTCCCCAAGGCAAAGTGCGGCTTAAAATTTTAAAGATTTCCATCGGTTAAGAGCAGGAGGTAGATGATGGCGAAGGGCCAAAAGACCAGCGAAGTAAGAGAACAAAAGCTAAAAAAAGTCCAAAATTTAATCGACGAAGGCAACAGCCCGTACCTTGTAGAAAAATACGACGTCGATACGTATACAAAAGACATCGTCGAGAATTTCGACGCCATGGAAGGAAAGACCGTCTCCGTGGCCGGGCGCATCGTTTCGAAGCGTCGCCACGGAAAAATCGCCTTTTTAGACGTTCAGGACACCTATGGTCAAATTCAAATTTTTGCCAAGAAAAACATTTTGGAAGAGGCCTATGAGGTGGTCAAAGCCGCCGATGTAGGCGACTTTTTCGGCGTCAAGGGCACGGTAATTAAAACCGAAGCCGGTGCCATTAGCGTGGAGGCGCGAGAAGTGGCACTTCTTTCCAAGAGCGTTCAGGTTTTGCCGGAAAAATACCACGGCTTAAAGGATATGGATTTGCGTTACCGTCAACGGTACGTGGATTTAATCGTGAATCCCGAAGTGAAAGAGGTCTTCTTTAAGCGGTCCGCCATCATTAAAGCCATTCGATCCTTTTTAGACGACAAAGGGTTCTTGGAAGTGGAAACCCCGATCTTAGGAAATGTAGCTGGTGGTGCCAACGCCCGTCCCTTCTTAACCCATCACAACGCGCTGGACATTGACCTGCAAATGCGCATTGCCAACGAGCTCTTTTTGAAACGACTGATCGTCGGCGGCTTCGACAAGGTCTATGAAATGGGAAAAATGTTTCGGAATGAAGGCATGGACACCCGCCACAATCCGGAATTTACCAATATCGAATTGTACCAAGCCTACGTGGATATGGACGAAATGATGGAAATTACCGAAAACATGTTTGCCTACGCGGCGGAAAAAGTGCTGGGCTCTCCCGTCATCGAATACCAAGGTACGACGATCGATCTAACCCCGCCGTGGAAACGGGTGCGCATGGAAGATGCCGTAAAAGAATACGCCGGAGTAGATTTTTCCGCCATCGATACGGACGAAGAAGCGTTAAAAGTAGCCAAGGAAAAAGGCTTGGACGTCCAACCCTTCTGGACGCGCGGTCACGTAATCAGCGAACTTTTTGAAGAATTCTGCGAAGATAAAATGGTGCAGCCCACCTTCGTCACCGGCCATCCGGTGGAAGTGAGCCCCTTAGCCAAGCGCGATCCCGAAGATCCCCGGGTGACGCGCCGGTTCGAAGCCTTTATCAACACATGGGAATTCGCCAATGCCTTCAGCGAATTAAACGACCCCATCGATCAACGAGCTCGTTTCGAAGAGCAAGTGGCCGATCAGGAAAAAGGTGACGACGAAGCCCACCCCATGGACTACGACTTCATTAACGCCATCGAAGTGGGTCTGCCCCCGACGGGCGGTTTGGGCATCGGCGTGGATCGCATGATCATGCTGTTAACGGATCAATCCAGCATTCGCGACGTGCTGTTCTTCCCTACGATGAAACCGTTGGGCGAAGGCGAAAGCGCATCTTGGGACGAAGAGTAACGACAAGACCTTGCCTGTGCAGGGTCTTTTTTTAAGAAAGGCGAGGCACTGCATTGAACGCGTCATGGAAATGGAAAGTGAGCTGCGTGCAAATCGACGGGAGAAAGGCGCGCATCGCTCCTTTCTCCTATATAGAACAGTGGATTCATCGGGCGATGAAAGAAAATCCCGACGTGATCCTGTTGCCTGAAAAGTGGAACTGTTTCTCGTCTCCCGACACCCATTTTGAGCAGGCCGACGAAAATGGCGACAAAACCCGCACTCTCTTATCTCGCCTGGCGAAAACGTACGGGGTGAATATTGTCGGCGGAAGTATCGCCGAAGCGCGAAAAGGAAAGCTCTACAACACTTGCCACGTATTCGACCGCGTGGGAGAAGAGGCGTTGGTTTACGACAAAGTCCATCTGTATCAGTCGGGCATCGAACGGGACTACTATGCGGCGGGAGATCGGCTGGGTCTGGTGACCCTGGACGGGATTCCCTGCGGTGTGGCCATTTGCTACGATATGGACTTTCCCGAGTGGATTCGCTGTTATGCCCTTCAAGGGGTGGACATTATGTTTGCATCCTTCGCCTGGCCCTCTAGGTGGCTGGGGCATATGGAACTGGTCCTTCGAAGCCGGGCCATTGAAAATCAGTGGTATGTGGCGGCGGCGGGGATCTGTAAGTCCGACCGCTCTGGTCATATGCGCAGCGGTGGAACGGCCCTCGTAACCCCCGGCGGCGATCTTCTGGCATCGGCGAAAAGTGAAGAGGGGGTGTATACCGCTATTTTCCAAAAATCCGTTTTGGATGCGGCCAGACAGTGGCAACATTTTTTAGACGATAGAAGAAGCGACCTCTACCGACGCTTCGGTTTGTAAAAAGCCCTTCAAGAGCCCCTGCTTTAGGGGCTTTTTTCATGTTCAGGAGAGGAATATAGATATTTCCTATCTTTTTTATGCTATTTTCTATTGGATTTTGCAAAAGTTTACTTGGTAGAATGAACTGAAAGCATTTATTTTCAAGTGAACAGGAGGAAGAATGAAAAAAATTGTCGCCCTAGTGCTCACAGTCTGTATGCTGTTGAGCTACGTTCCGATTGCCTTTGCACAGTCGGGAGATACGGAAAAACTCGAGTTTATCTTTTCGGACAGTTATAACGCCGAATTGGTTCAGGATAAAATGAAGGTCGTTTTTGTAAACACAAAGACGGACGAGGAAACGGTGATTGAAAATGCGGATCAGGCACAGCCCGGAAAAATTACCGTCGATCTGCAAGAAGGCGGAATGTATCGCATTGAGCTGAGAGAAACAAAGTATGAAATTACGAATAACGGGGGGATCTTTACCGTCTCTCGGTCGGGGGACGGAAAGGCGCAAGCACTGTTTAACAGCAACGGTTTTGATGCGACCCGGTTAACCGTCGATAAGTGGATCGATACGAAAGCAATGCCCGTACGGGACAATGAAAACAAAAAGATTGAAGGCGAATTGACCTTCGTATTGAAGGATGCCCTTATGCCCAATGTAAAGGGAAGAGAGTACACGACGGTGGATGGAAAATTACCGCCGATGCGCTTATTGGCTGATGCGGAGTACATTCTAAAATTAAAGCAAAACGACACTTATGAAATGAAGGACAGAATCCTCTCCGGTTTTATCGACGGCGAGGAGCCGATCGGTGAAGACGATCGTCCCATGGATACGCTCGTGGTAAATAAAAAGGGAACCACGCCGAAGGATCCGGAAGGGGAAACGGACAAACCGAATCCGCCGAAACCCGAACCCGATGAGGAAAAAACGATCGATGTGACGGTGTGGGATAATCACCAATCCACGGAAACCGACGGGTTGCTTTTTGACTTAATCTCCGAGGAAGGAACGAAGGAATACAAAGTTGAATATTCGAATTTACAGCTGAAGTTAAAAGAGGGAGTCGATTATACATTAAGATTAAAGTCGACAGAGAACCACACCATGGAGGATGTAAAATGTCATGTGAAATACGACAACGGGTTCGGTCGGTATTTTCTCTTTAGTGAAGACAATCGCGTGATCACGAAAGTAACGGTAAATAAAAAAGAAGAGGCGTCGCCGAAACGAAAAGGAACAAAAATTCTTTCCGTCAAATGTGACGGGGCCGACGTCGAGGAAGAACTGGATTTTACAATCGAGCACAATGGAGAAACGAGACCGTTGATGACGGATAATTCCGGTACATTAATGTTGCGCGGATTAATCCAGGGGGAATCGTACACGTTAAAGCTGACCAGTCAAGAGACCTATGAGATGGATCCGGTGTCATTTACCTTTGACGTTCCGGCTGGATTCGATAAAAAGACGGGCATTTTGGATGCCATTAAATCCGACGGGAGCTTGCTGGAATACCTGGAATTGAGAGAAAAGGGGACGTCGTCTTCTGAAAGTAGAGAATTTTCATTCGAAGTAAAATTAGGCAACGAGCAAGGGAAAAAGATAGACAAAGACCTTCGCTTCCGGTTGCGAAGTGCCAATGAGGTTTCTCAAAACGTGAATTCCGAAGAGGGAAATGTGAAGTTGACCATGAAAGACGACAAGATATATTTATTGTCGATCATGGACAATGAAGACTATTCCTTATACGGCGTCTTTAAGTACGATCAAGACGGGACGCACGAAGAACGTTTCTTGCCGAATCAAGACAAAGAAGTGGAAATTTCTTACACCAAAGAGGAACATCCGCGTTTTGTGGTCGTCGTGAAGAACAGAAAAGATCAGCCCGTTCAACCGGGGCAGTGTCCCAGTGATATTTGCCGTTTCTCAGACGAGACGGTGCATTTAAAAGAAGTGCCCATCGTCGTTACGGACGGCTATAAGACGAAGACGCCCGGGGAAGATGTGCGGTTTGTCCTGTTTAATGCCTCCAGGCAAGAGTACGAAAAGGAAATTGTCGCTAAAAACGGCGTATTGCCCGCCTTGGATCTCTATAAATACGACCGCTATATTTTGTTTACGAAAGACAAAAACTATACGATGTTCGAGGAATACATTCAAGCCAATGGGGAAGGCAAGTTGCCCTTTAATCACAAAAAGGAGCAATTTGTTCAAAATATTGTCTTGAATAAAAAAGACGGAGGGAAGGAAGAGCTCAACCGCACGAACGTCGTGCTACCCGTGAAGTATGAGGGAAAAAGTGTCAGCGACATAAATATTAAGTTTGTCAGTGAATACGAAACGGTCGTAGAACCTTGTGTCGACGGTATGGTTCGGGCAAACCTCCTCGAAGATATTCAATATTCCGTGATTATCGACAGCAATGTTTACAGCATAGATACTTTGCCGTTGACGGTGAAGGATAAATCGGAATGGAATTTTCAAAAACACCCGTATGACCATTCGTCTTGCGGAGGCGTAGGCGCTTTGCATCTCGTGAAAAAGGGCGAAGAAAATAAAAATAAGACCGAGATCGTGTGCTCAAAAGGAAATACGAAAGTTACCGGCATGAATTTCAAAGATTATATGCTTCACACGGACAGAAGAGATACGTCCAAGATTGCCGAATTAAAGGATAAGGACGCGGATATTTTCATTATCCGATTAATTAATCCCCATCGGTGTGAAGTAAGTAAAATCGCCCAAGGGAAATTTACCATCGA
Source organism: Bacillota bacterium (assembly GCA_023393815.1). Classification (GTDB taxonomy): domain Bacteria; phylum Bacillota; class Clostridia; order Tissierellales; family Peptoniphilaceae; genus Aedoeadaptatus. The sequence continues at coordinate 33,261 of JAEXBU010000018.1, forward strand.
AAGAAAAATTAATCCCGGAAAAATAGTCGAAAAGGCGTACCTTGTTTCGAAAGACGGGCAATTGAAAGAAATTGCGTTTACGCAAAAAGGAAATTTGGTTTACGTGGACGTAGATACTTTGTCTATTTACGATTTGGCATTCGTCTACAAGAAAGGGACGACCCCCACGCCTGAAACCGAACCGCAACCTGTGCCGAATCCTTCGACTCCCGGGTCTTCTGTATCGGATAAGAAAGAAGGCTTTATTCTTCTGACGCCCATCGCCTCGTCGACGACAGAAAAGAAGGTGCCCGCACTTGCAATAAACGGCATTTACGTTCCCTACCGGGATCTGTCCGTGACATTGACGGACATACCCGCCGATGGTCGGGGCGATGCCATTCGCGCCATGGTCAAGCGCGGTGTGTTGGTGGGTATGGGCGAGGATAAGTTTATGCCCGATACGACGATTTCGAGAGCCATGGTCACGGAAGTCTTTATGCGAATTTCAAAAGAGCAAGAGGCAAAATCCAAAGCCTATTTTACCGACGTTCATGACAAGGCGTGGTATGCGCACTCCGTTCGGTGGGCGGCGACAAACAGCTTGATTAAAGGCTATGAAGACGGATCTTTTAAGCCGAATGCAAAAGTATCCTACGAAGAATTTGCCGTTATGTTGGATAATCTGCTAAGAGAATACAAACTGGATTTGCCGAAGGTGAAGAATGTGAATGCGTCGGAGTTTGCTTATGTGAGTGAATGGAGCCGCGGGGCGGTCGTGCGCATGGTGGAAGTCGGCTTAATGAAGACCGATGCCCGCGGTAAAGTGCAGCCGCAAGGGGAGTATTCGAGAGCGGATCTCGCCGATACCTTGCACCGACTGATTCAATGGTCCGATAAAGAGAATTCGTAAATAGGAAAGTCTTCTCGCGCCGGTGCGGGAAGACTTTTTCTTTTTCGATTCTTTTGAGGAGAAAAAAATTTCGTAAGAAAATAACAAAGTAGGCGAAGTAAAAATTGAAAAGTTATATAGTATCGTGTATATTAGTAGTCAAGCGAGCGTTTTTACCATTGATGAACAGGGAGGATTCACATGGACTATACAAAAAAATACAGTGAAAAATTGATTTCCGCCAAGGAGGCCGCCGCAAAGGTTCAATCCGGCGATCGCGTGGAAATGGGCTGGGCCGCAGGGATCAGCAAGGCCGTAGATAAAGAACTGGCCAAACGCGTGGAGGAATTGGACGACGTCTTGTTCTATGGCGGCTTGGCCTTTGAAACCCCCGAGGTCATGAAAGTTGATCCGGAAGGCAAACATTTTACCTGGAACACATGGCATGCCGGCGGTCCGGAAAGAAAAGCCGTAAATGCAGGCGCAGGCGCCTTTTACATTCCCCTTCGCTATTCGGAATTGCCGAAGTATTATCGTGACGAAGTGGATATCGACGTGGCCGTGGTGATGACGACGCCCATGGACAAACACGGGTACTTTAATTTCGGTTTAAATACCTCTCACCAAATGGCAGTTTTGGAAAAGGCCAAGACGGTCATCGTGGAAGTGAACGAAGCATTCCCCTATTGCTACGGCAAGAGTGAATCGGAAATTCACATCGACAATGTAGATTACATTGTGGAAGCGGGATCCATTCCTCCCTTTGAAATGCCCGTATCGGGATTCGGGGAAGTGGACAAGAAGGTCGCCGAGTTTATCGTCGACGAAATTCCCAACGGCGCTACTTTGCAATTGGGAATCGGCGGTATGCCCAATGCCGTCGGCGCACTGATCGCGGACAGCGATTTGAAGGACTTGGGCGTGCACTCGGAAATGTATGTGGATTCCTTTGTTGAAATGAGTAAAAAGGGCAAGGTAACCGGTTCGAAAAAAACCATCGACAAGTACCGCCAAGTTTATGCTTTCGCCGCCGGAAGCAAGGAATTATACGACTTCTTAGACGAAAATCCGGAATGTATGGCCGCGCCGGTAGACTACACCAACAGCGCCGCCGTCGTTCAAGAAATCGATAACTTTATTTCCATCAACAATGCCTTAAATGTGGACCTGTGGGGTCAAGTCTCCTCGGAATCCACCGGGTTCCGCCACATTTCCGGCGCCGGCGGACAATTGGACTTCGCTTTGGGCGCTTACCTGGCCAAGGGCGGCAAGAGCATTATCTGCTTAAGCTCGACGTTTACCAATAAACAGGGCGAAACCGTATCTCGAATTCTTCCGAATTTCCAAACGGGATCGGCCATTACCGTGGCACGTCCGAACACCCATATGCTTTGTACGGAATACGGCATCTTCAATGTGAAGGGTCGGAGTACGTGGGAAAGAGCCGAAGGTATCATTAATCTGGCACATCCGGACTTCAGAGACGAGCTCATAAAGAATGCAGAAGAAATGGGAATTTGGCGCAGAAGCAATAAACGATAAGAAAGAGCCGACGGCGGTCGGCTTTTTTTGTGGAGGACTATGAAGACGACGTACGAGGAAATTTACAAAAAGAAGGTAAGGACGGCGGAGGATGCCGCGCGAATAGTACGAGACGGCGACGAAATTGAAATGGGATTCGGCACGGTTTTTCCCGTAGACTTCGACCGGGCGTTGGCGGCGCGGGCGGAAGAACTGCACCATGTGTCCGTAAGAAACGGCGTGCTTTTCGACCGCTCTCGCGTTCTGGCGCAGGGTGCGCCCTTTGAATGGCAGAGCTGGCACGGCACGGGAGACGTTCGCCGAGCGTTCGATAAGGGGATCGCTTGTCATATTCCCGTGCGGTATTCGGAGCTGATCCGCTACGTGACGGAAAACAGAAATACCGACGTGCTGGCGATTTCCGTGGCGCCTATGGACGCCCACGGTTACTTTAATTTTGGCTTGGACGGAAGCCATTTTCTGCGGCAGGCGCAGAGGGCGAAGACGGTCATCGTGGAAGTGAACGAAAAGCAGCCTCGCGTCTTTGGACGAGGGGAAAGTGAAATTCCCATCGAGCAGGTGGACGTAATTATCGAAGGAAAACCGCACGATATGGCGGCGCTTGCCAATCGGCCCTACGGAGATTTGGACCGCAAGATCGCCGAAAGAGTAGTGGAGCGCATGGAAGACGGATCGACGTTGCAATTGGGAATCGGTGCCCTTCCCAATGCGATTGGCGATGTGATAGCCGGAAGCAGCTTAAAGGATTTGGGCGTGCATACGGAATTGTACGTGGACAGCTTTATGAAGATGACGTTGGCGGGCAAGGTGACGGGAATGGAAAAATCCCTGGATCGGGGCCGTCAGGTCAGCGCTTTTTTGGCGGGAACCGAGGCCCTCTACGACTTTGTCAACGAAAATCCGGAAATTCAGGTGGCTCCGGTAGATTACGTGAACAGCGCGGCAATCATCGCCGCCCAACACAAAATGGTGAGCATTAATACGGCGATTCAGGTGAACTTGCGAGGCGAGGTCAGCTCCGAAAGCGTCGGAGCGCGGCAAATATCCGGTTCCGGCGGTCAATTCGATTTTGCCGTGGGAAGTTATGCGGCTCCGGGTGGGAAGGGCTTTATCTGCCTGCGCTCGTCTCGCGTAGATAAAGCGGGCGTGCGCCACTCCAATATCGTGCCCGATTTCTCTGCGGGAACCATCGTCACCATGCCGGCGTCCACGACCCATTACGTGGTTACGGAATACGGCATCTGCAATTTAAAAGGAAAGAGCCAATACGAGCGGGCGCGGGCTCTTGTGTCCATCGCGCACCCGGATTTTAGAGAAGCGCTTACGAAAGCCGCCGTGGAAAAGGGTTTTTGGCGGGAATAATTCTTGCATTTTTATAGACCTTGGTCTATACTATTAGACACTGTTTTACATTCTTATTACGAGAGGTGGAGTGACTAGGCACTGTGAAACCCGGCAACCTGTGAAGGTGCTACATCCTACAGACGCGGTCGGTCTGAAAGATAAGAATGGAGCCTGCCGCGCGCAGGCTTTTTTTGTTGTGTTTTATGAGGAGGCTTTTATGGATAGATGGTTATTCTCTTCGGAATCGGTAACCGAAGGTCACCCGGATAAGGTGTGCGATCAAATCTCCGATGGCATTTTAGATGCCATTCTCGCCAAAGATAAGAACGCCCGCGTGGCGTGCGAAAGTTTGGTTTCCACCGGCATGGTGGTTATTACCGGCGAAATTTCTACGGAAGCGTATGTGGATTTTACGCACGTGGTTCGTCAAACCCTTCGAGACATCGGCTACGTTCACGGTGTACAAAGCGGTTTCGAGGCGGATTCTGTAGCGGTTATTTCTGCCATTAAGGAACAAAGCCCGGACATTGCCATGGGTGTGGATCGCTTTAAGGAAGCGGGAACGGAGGAATTGGACGCCTTCGGTGCCGGCGACCAAGGAATTATGTTCGGCTACGCCTGCAGGGAAACAAAAGAGCTCATGCCCTTACCTATTTCGCTGGCCCATAAATTGTCGAAAAAATTGTCCGACGTGCGCAAGGAAGGGACGCTTCCCTACTTGCGCCCCGACGGAAAGACCCAAGTCACCGTGGAATACCAAGACGGAGAACCCGTGCGTTTGGAAAATATCGTAGTCAGCACCCAACACGCCGAAGACGTGGATTTGGAAACCATTCGAGAAGACGTCGAAAAATACGTCATCGATCCCGTCGTCGCCGACAAGTGGATGGATGCGGATACGAAGATCTTTATTAACCCGACGGGACGCTTTGTCGAAGGGGGTCCGGTGGCCGATGCGGGTCTTACGGGCCGAAAAATTATCGTGGATACCTACGGTGGTTACGCCCGCCACGGCGGCGGTTGTTTCAGCGGAAAAGACCCGACGAAAGTAGACCGATCCGCGGCCTATGCCGCGCGCTATGTAGCGAAGAATTTAGTAGCTGCAGGCGTCTGTGATAAGTGTGAAATCGGCTTAAGTTATGCCATCGGCATCGCCAAACCTCTGTCCGTCTACGTGGAAAGTTACGGCACATCGAATTTGACGGACAACGAGATCGAAGATTTGGTGCATGAAGTCTTCGACTTGCGACCCGCCGCCATTATTCGCGATTTGGATCTTTTGCGTCCCATCTACAAAGACGTGGCCGCCTACGGACACTTCGGCCGTGAAGACGTCAAGGCGCCTTGGGAAGAAACGAACAAGGTGGACGCTATTTTAGAGGCATTAAATAAGAGAAAGTAGGGACTGTGTGATCATCGAAGGCCTGTTGGATCATATGATTTTTCGAAACGAAGACAACGGTTATACCGTCGCTCAATTGATTACGGCGGATACGGACATTGTCATCGTGGGAACGTCGTTGGCCTTCCATGAAAAAGAACATCTGCGCCTGGAAGGCGAACTGATCTACCATCCAAAGTATGGGGAACAGTTCGCCTTTACTCGGGTAGAAAAAATAAGGCCGCGAGGAAAGGAAGCGATGATCGCCTATCTTTCCGGCGGCCTTATTCCCCATGTGGGGAAAGTGACGGCGAAGCGGATTGTGGACACGTTCGGCGACGAAACGCTCAAGGTGATCGAAGAGGCGCCGGAGCGTTTAAACGAAGTGGAAGGGATCGGAAAGAAAAAACTCGCCGTGATCCTGGACGCCTTGCAAGAGCAAAAAGAGATGCGGGAATTTCTTTTGGACGCGGCGGCATTCGACCTCACCAATAAACAGGCGCTAGCCATGTACAAAGTCTTCGGAAAAGACGCCTCGGCCATGCTTAAGAACGATCCTTATGCTTTGGCGGGGAAGGTGCGGGGTTTCGGCTTTTTAAAGGCCGATGCTATCGCAAGAAAAGTGGGCATAAAAGAAGACGACGGCCGTCGTATTCTCGCCGCGATGAAGTACGTCTTGGAAAACGGCGTTTTGGACGGAAACTGCTATTTGCCGAAAGATCGGTTAATGGCGGAAGCGGCCCGGGTTTTGCAACTGGACAAGGCCTTCGTGGAAGAATTTCTTCAGCGCCTCGCCGTGGATCCGGAAATCTATTTAGTCGAGCGAGAGGGTGTCTTAAAAATCTATTTTCTCAACTACTTTCGAGCCGAACAATTGGTGGCACGAGAGATGAAAAAGCGGGGCAAGGTGGATCTTGCCGAGCACCTGGCCGAGGATATGGTTGCCGCCGTATGCGAAAAGTTGGACATGACGCTGGCCGAAAAGCAAAAAGAAGCCCTTCTACGAGCGGTGGATTCGCATTTGCTCGTCATCACGGGCGGACCCGGCACGGGAAAGACCACAACCCTTCGGGCCATTGTGGAAGCGATGGATCGCTTGCATTTATCCATCGCCTTGGCGGCGCCTACGGGTCGTGCGGCGAAGCGCATGGAAGAGGCCACGGGTAGGAGCGCCTCGACCATTCACCGACTCTTAAAATACGATTACATCGACGAAGAGGGCACGAACTCCATCGTCTCCGGCGACGTTATCGAGGCGGACGTGTTGATTATCGACGAGGCCAGTATGATTGATTTGCTCCTTATGCGGGATGTACTCACCTCGCTGAAAGAGACGACGCGGCTTATACTCGTCGGAGATGTGGATCAGTTGCCGCCGGTGGGCGCGGGCAATGTGTTGAAGGACATTTTGGATTCCCACCGTGTGCCCTCCGTTCAGCTGGACGAAGTGTTTCGCCAGGCCGAGACCTCTTATATCGTAAAAAATGCCCACCGCATTAATCACGGGGAGCTACCCATCGTCAATGAAAAGGACACGGACTTCTTTTTTATGGAAGAGAGCGATCCAAACAAGGTGCTGTCGCTAGTTTGTGACCTGGTGAAAAATCGCCTGCCTGCGTATTACGGGTTCGACGCCATGGAAGATATTCAGGTGCTCGCGCCCATGAAAAAGGGGATCTGCGGCACAGAACATCTAAATGAAGTCCTGCAGGCCGCGTTGAATCCGAGAAAAGGCGGCCTTACGAGCCGCGGGTTTACCTATCGCGTTGGGGACAAGGTCATGCAGACAAAGAACAATTACCAAATGCCGTGGAAGTCCCAAAACAAAGTATTCGATAACGAAGGGGAAGGGGTTTTTAACGGGGATCTGGGTCGTGTGACGGCGGTGGATGACGAGGGGGGATGGCTCAAGGTGCTCTACGACGACAGACTCTGCACCTATACGAGCGAGTATTTGCCGGAACTTATGCCCGCCTACGCCGGCACGGTGCACAAGTCCCAGGGATCGGAATTTCCCGTGGTGGTCATGCCTCTGTTGAGCGGACCGCCTATGCTCTATACGCGAAACCTCCTCTACACCGGCGTGACGCGGGCCCGAAAGCTCGTGGTCATCGTGGGTAGTTTTCAGGTTATGGCGCGAATGATCCAAAACAATCGTATTCGCTGGCGGTATTCGGATTTGGATGTCTTATTACGGGAGGATAGATCATGGTAAGGGGCTTCTTTTCCATGGACGGTTGTCCGCTGTGCAAAAAGGAACCATCGGCAAAGTTTCAACTGTGTGAGGGATGTTTGTCCGGGCTGTCTTTTTTAGGCGAAGAAATTTTAACGGAAAAGACATTTCCCGTCTACGCCCTGCTTCGCGAAAACAAACTGTCCCGCACCATGATTCACGGGTTCAAGTTTCGCGAGGAGCGCTTTTGGGCGGAAATTTTCGGCGAGATGGCGGCGGACTTTTTAGAGACGGTATTCATCGACTTCGATGTCATCACTTGCGTGCCCACGTCGGAGAAAAAGCGTAGAATTCGCGGCCACAACCCGCCGGAGGGGATCGCCCGAGACGTGGCTGCGCGACGGGGCGTGGATTTTTGCGACGCTCTCGTCTTAAAGAAAAAAGTGAAGGATCAGATCGGTTTAAGCGCGCGCGTGCGAGAGGCGAACGTGCGCGGCGCCTTTGCCGCCCGAGGCGTTAGGAATAGGCGCGTGCTTCTCATAGACGACACCTACACCACCGGTGCCACCTTGCGCGCCTGCCGCGAGGCCTTAGTGGCGGCGGGAGCGGCTGCAGTGACGGGTCTCGTTTGTATAAAGGCATCGGATGTGGCCTATGACGATCTTTAGTCCAAAAAAAAGAGCGTTTCTGAGGAGGAACGCTCTTTTTTTGCATTAGATATGAATTTGTCCTCGATAGAAGAGCACGGCGTGGCCCGCTAAATTTACGTGGCCGTTGGCGACGCGGGTTTCTAAGATACCGCCTCGTCGGCTGGCTTGGTAGGCGAGAATGTCCGGCTTGTTCAATTTTTCCGACCAGTAGACGGAAATGTGGCAATGGCCGGAGCCACAGACCGGGTCTTCGTCTACGCCGAGTTTCGGCGCAAAGGATCGGGAGATGCAATCGTACTCGCCCTTGGCGGCCTGTGTCAGATGTACCATCACTCCGTCCAAAGTCTTCAGTTTCAAACTGTCCGGCGTGTAATTCGCCAAGTCGAAGTCCTCGTCCATGACCAAAAGCAGGTCGCGACCCATGTAGGCTTCCTGTGGCCGCGCGCCTACGGCGTCGGAGATGGTATCGGTTACGGGCACCTCGTGCAGTTCATAGGCGGGTAGATCCATGGAAAAGAGATCGCCCTTTCGCGTCACGGGCATCGTTCCCGACTTCGTGTCGAAGAAGATCGTGTCCTTTACTCGTTCCAGGGCGTGGAAGACGATATAGGCCGCAGCAAAGGTGGCATGGCCGCAAAAATCCACTTCCCCTTCCGGCGTGAAGGAGCGAAGAATGTAGCGCTCTCCGTCTTTTACGACGAAAGCCGTTTCGGACAGGTTGTTTTCCCGAGCGATTGCGAGCATCAGCGCATCGGTTAAGAGACGGTCGGGCAGGCAAACCGCCGCGGGATTGCCTTTAAATACGTTTTCCGCAAAGGTATCGACGATAAATTGTTTCATAAGCGCTCCTAAGTGATCGTTAGATTAATTTTCTATGGGTTGCGACGAGGCCGGAAAAGAGGGTTTCCTCTCTGGGCCAGGCGGCACCCTTCGTGTTTAAAATGTATAAACTCGCCTGCACGGAGGCGCCGAAGAGAAGGATCAGGCCGAACAGGTACAGCCACACCAAAAAGACAATCATTCCGGCGAGGGATCCGTAGGTGTTGGAATAGTTTGAAAAGTTTGCCACATAAAAGCTGAATACGGCGTTGGAAAGAAGAATGCCCACGGTGGCAAAGAGGGCGCCGGCCAAGTGTATGCGCGCCTTCGGCCGAGCGCTTTCGGGCCATTTCGGCGAGAAGCGGTACAACCCGTAAAAACTTAAAAACATAAAAATTACGGGAAGGAAAGTGGCGGCGTGGCGTATAAGAACGTAGGCGTCTTGCGGCAATTGAAAAAAGCCGAAGAGAAAGCGCAACAGATTCGTGCCGATGACTTGAGTCACGAAGAGCAAAACGACGAGAGCGAAAAGCGCGACCGTCGTCACCAAAGACAGAGCGGTAAGAGAAAGAATAGTTCGATTTTCGGAAATATCCAAACTGTCGTTAATGCTTTTGATCAGTTGCTTGATGCCTTTACTGGCTACGTAAATGGAGCCGATAAGGGAGATGGATAATAGAGTCGATGAAGAATTTAATTCCAGATCCTTAAAAAAGCCCGTGGCAATGGATTGTATCTCGGGCGGAAGATTTTCTAAAATCACCGCGATTTTCGGCAGATAACTTCGGTTTACCACGTTTAAAATATTTAAGAGGGCGATAAAAAAAGGAAAGATCGCCAGGACGAAAAAGTACGAGAGACTCGCCGCCTTTTGCATCAGATTGTTTTTCACCACCTGGTATAAAAAGATGTCGAAAAAAGCGAAGGGCTTTTTTGTCACGAAACCTTTGAGTTTCCTTTTCCATTTATTCATAGAATCCTTCTTCCCTCCTACAGCGATTATATCATAACTATGATAGAATAGAATCCACATAGAGGAGGATTTATGCAATACAATATTTTGGTTTGCGACGACGAAAAGGACATCGTCTCCGCAATAAAAATTTATTTGGAAGCGGAAGGATACAAAGTATTTCCCGCCTATGACGGCCTCGAGGCCCTAGAGATCATGAAGAACGAGGACATCCATTTGGTGCTTATGGATTTGATGATGCCCCATATGGACGGTATGTCCGCCATTTTAAAAATCCGAGAGACCAGCAACATCCCCATCATTATTTTGAGCGCAAAAAGTGAAATTACCGATAAAATCATCGGCCTGAATATGGGCGCCGACGACTACATCATCAAGCCCTTCAATGCCGTGGAATTAATCGCCCGCGTGAACTCCGGCATTCGCCGCTACACTTCTTTAGGGGCGGCGGAAATTGACGACGGAATTTACACGGTGGGACGAATCAGCTTGGACGACAATGCCAAGGAAGTGCGGGTCGACGGGGAAGTGGCCAATTTGACGCCCCACGAATATAAAATTCTCAGGCTGTTAATGAAAAACAAGGGCCGCGTCTTTTCCAGCGACGAGATTTACGAAATCGTTTGGGAAGAATCGGCTCACGACGTAAAAAAAGTGATTTCCGTTCACATTTCTCACCTTCGAGACAAGGTGGAGATCAACCCGAGAAAGCCCGACTACATTAAATCCGTCTACGGCATGGGCTACAAGTTCGAGGACGTGGACTGATGTCCGATCGAGGCGAGCGGCTTTTCGAGGGGATCAAGGTTCGCGCGTACAAGTATGCGCGGGGCAACTACCTGGAGATTATTTGGGTGGATCTGTGGTTTCTCATGGGGTGTATGAACCTGCTAGCCTCTTTTTTCGGCGGCCTCGCCTACAATCCGTCCCGTTCTGTCCTTTACGGCTTGGCGGTTGTGGTGCTGCTTCTCGTCTTTTGGGGGATTAAGCTCTTTATGCGGGCGACCACGCGAACGTGGCTGACGATAAGCATGGCGAAGGAGGTAAAAAAAGAAAGGATCTACGGATTTTTTTGCCTCGTCAATGGCGTTTTGCTCTTTTATCTATTGATGGTGTTGACCGGTTTTCCCGTCCTCTACGGCGTGATTATTATGCCCGTCTTGCGGCTGATGCTTATGGGAGAAGACGAAGTGATTCAAAACCGCATCCTTCGCGCAGCCATTGCCGAAACCCAAAGTTACGTGGATATTACGGTCTTTTCGCCCATGATGAAAACATCCACCTACGAATCGCTTATGGATCTTACGCGGATCAAAGACAGGATGTATGCGGCGGCTCAGGCACAGGTAAAGTCGCAGAAGATGAAGACTGAGCTGATTACCAACATTAGCCACGATTTAAAGACGCCTTTGACCAGCATCATTAATTACGCCGACATTTTAAGCAAAAAAGATGTGATGGACGAAGAGGCAAAAAATTATGTGCGCATTTTGGGACGAAATTCCGATCGGCTCAAGAGCATGATTATCAATTTAATCGAGGCTTCCAAGACGGGGAGCGGAAACGTGACATTAGAGTCGGTGATTATCGACTTTAACGAATTGATCGGGCAAATTTACGGCGATGCCGCCGCCGATTTCGAATCCAGGGCGTTGAACTTTGCATACGAATCCGACGTGGAGGCCATTCCCATTTATACCGACGGAAATGTGCTGAGTCGAGTTATTCAAAAT